>NZ_VFVX01000044.1:0-30829 GCF_006442395.1 Mesorhizobium sp. B2-3-5
TTGCCCCAGAACCACAGGCCGATGTGGGTGGTCAGCGACGCCGCCCGCGAGGCGATCGACCTCATCGAGCGCGCGGTCGAGAAGCGCCAGGTGCTGACCATCGACTATTGCGACGAGGCCGGCCGCGGCACCGCGCGCGACATCAGGCCACTCGGCCTGTGGTTCTGGGGCAAGGTGTGGACGCTGGTCGCCTGGTGCGAGATGCGCGACGATTTCCGCGCCTTCCGCATCGACCGCATCGCCTCGGTGGTCATCGCCGGCCGTATCTTCAAGCCGGAGCGCGGCAAGCAGCTTGCCGACTTCTACCGCGCGGTGGAACGCAGCGAGGATTACGGCATGGCGCCGGACCGTGCGGCGCGAAGCTGAGAAAAGGATCCCAATAAAAAGCCGGCGCGAAGCGGGCTTTTTATTGATCTGTCGCAAACCCTATTCGTCGTCGGCGTCCTCGTTCTTGGACTTCAGCGCCGAGAGCTTGGCGAACACGGCATTGGCGTCAAGCTCGGCATCCTCGTCCTTCGGCTTTTCGGGAGCCGGCACCAGCCGCTCGGTCAGCGCCGCCGGCAGCAGCGTGTCGCCGACCGGCTGCGCCTGCTCGCGGCCGCGCGAGGCGCGGTTGACTTCCATGTCGAGGTCGATCTGCGAGGCGAGACCCAGCGTCACCGGGTCCATCGGTTGCAGATTGGCCGAATTCCAGTGCTTGCGCTCGCGGATCTGCTCGATCGTCGACTTGGTGGTGCCGACGAGGCGCGAAATCTGCGCGTCCTTGAGTTCGGGATGGTTGCGCACCAGCCAAAGGATGGCGTTCGGCCGGTCCTGACGCTTCGACAGCGGCGTGTAGCGCGGCCCCTTGCGCTTGGATTCGGGCACCCGCACCTTGGGGTCGGAAAGCTTCAGCCGGTGGTTAGGATCCTTCTCGGCGCGCGCGATCTCGTCGCGGGTCAGCTGCCCGGTCATGATCGGGTCCATGCCCTTGATGCCTTGCGCCGACTCACCGTCGGCGATCGCCTTGACCTCGAGCGGATGCAGCCCGCAGAACTGCGCGATCTGCTCGAACGAGAGCGCGGTGTTGTCGACCAGCCAGACGGCGGTCGCCTTGGGCATCAGCAGCGTATTGGCCATTTTAAAAAATCCTTCTCGTTCGCCCGCGTTCCCGCGCGGGCGGTGGTTTAGAGCCACCAAAATGGGAAATTCGCGGCCTGTATAACCGTTCCCTTGCTGTTTCGCAACGTTTTTGGATGCACCCGCCTGAAACCACAACCGAGCGGCTACCGGAATGGCGCCGTGCTCTCGAGAAGCGCGACAAGCTGGCTTTGCTGGCGCGTTCCGGTCTTTGGCGAATATCCGTTCGAGATAGGTTCGCCGGCCTTATGGTGATGTTGGCGCTTGCCGCGGCCTCCATAAGGGCTCGTCCCGCGAAAGAGCCGAAGCCAGGGCGCCTCGGCTGGCGCCAGGTCGAACAACCCGCCGAACGGCGCAGCGGCAGGTTATGAGGGATTAGGGTGGCGGCCTGTGAGCGGCAGCCGGAACGGAATGAACCGGACCGGGATTCGGGTGTTGCCGCGCATGGACAAAGGCCACTGAAACAGCCATTCGCAAAAAACAAACCCGCTGGACGATGTCCAGCGGGCTCGGAACCGGAGACGAGAAACGTCTGCTACAGCTCTACTTCCCGGCATGAGACCGGCCCTGCGGCCGGGTCACGCTTGAAATCAGATCGCCTGACGGGCGATCCTTTCGATGTCGGCGCGGTTGATGCCGAGATCGCTGAGCTGACGTGCGTTGAGACGGTTCAGTTCGCGCACGGTCTCGTTGTACATGCGCCAGTTACGGAAAGCGCGGATCGGGTTCATGATATTCCTCCAAATGGGGTGTTCGTTTTGATGCTGCTCAGATAGTCATCATCGATCGGGACTTGAACGGCCGATTTTGCATAGCAATGATGCAAATGCTGCATTGCACCATTAAGCTTCTGTTCACTTTGTGAGCGAGGACGTGACGCCGAGTACGCGTCGCGATTCAGGTCAGGCCGAGTCGAAAACGGCAGGCTCTGAGAACCGGAGCGGAGCGCACCAAAGTCCGTGAGCGCTGGAAGCACGGGAGACTGCCGTTTGCAGGCCTCGCCTGAATATCGATGCATCCTAGCCGACGTCGAGCACGATCTTGCCGATATGATCGCCCTCCTCCATCCGCTCATGCGCGCGCCAGGCATCGGTGAGAGGGAAAATCATGTCCATGACCGGAGCAACCTTGCGCGTACCGAGCAAAGGCCAGACCTGCGCCTCCAGCGCCGCTGCGATGGCCGCCTTGAATTCGACGGTGCGCGGCCTCAGCGTCGACCCCGTATGGGTCAGTCGCTTGACCATGATCTTGGAAAAGTCGGCGGTCGCCATTGCGCCGGCCTGAACGGCGATCTGGACGATACGGCCCTCGACGGCGGCGGCCTCGTAGTTTCGCTGGACATAGTCGCCGCCGACCATGTCGAGGATGACATTGGCGCCCTTGCCGCCCGTCGCGTCCTTCACCGCCGCGACGAAATCCTCCGCGCGGTAGTTGATCGCGCGGTCGGCGCCGAGCTTGAGGCAGGCGTCGCATTTCTCCTTGCTGCCGGCGGTGGTGATGACATAAGCGCCGAAGGCCGAGGCAAGCTGGATCGCCGTCGTGCCGATGCCCGATGAGCCGCCATGGACGAGCAGCGTCTCGCCTTTCTTCAGGCCGCCGCGTTCGAACACATTGTGCCAGACGGTAAAATAGTTTTCTGGCACGGCGGCCGCTTCCGTGTGGGTGAAGCCGGCCGGCAGCGGCAGCACGCTGCCAGCGTGAACCTTGGCATATTCGGCGTAGCCGCCACCGGGGGTGAGTGCGCAGACCCGGTCGCCGGTGCGCCAGCGCGATATCCCGTCGCCAAGGGCTGCCACTTCGCCCGATACTTCGAGGCCCGGCAAATCCGATGCTCCCGGCGGAGGCGGATACGCGCCCTTGCGCTGCTGCACGTCGGGCCGGTTGACGCCGGCGGCATGCACCTTGATCAGGATTTCACCGGGGCCGGGCTGTGGTACCTCGCGCGTTTCCGGTTTCAGCACCCGTGGGCCGCCCGGCTCCGAGATCGCGATCGCCGTCATTCTCGCCGGAATTTTCTGTCCGCTCGCCATGAAGTTTCCCGTATTTCCTCGCCGTACTCTTACCGGCTGTTTGCATCGACGCCCTTGCCCTATGTATGCTCATTGCCAAATCAGGCAAATGGCCAATCTGGTGTGGCGGAGGAGGAGCAACGATGGCGATCTTCGACGACGAACCCAAGAAGAAGGCGCGCCCGCACGAGATCGGGCAGGACCTGGCATTGCTCTCCGTCGGCGAACTGTCAGAGCGCATCGGCATCCTGCGTGACGAGATTGCCCGGCTGGAGGCCGAACTCAAGGCCAAGGACAGCACCAAATCGGCCGCCGAGGCGCTGTTCCGCCGCGGATAGGCTGCAGGTCGAAGGTCCGCCGCCGAAAAGCCCGAATGGGACTGTCTTCAGACCTGCCTCCCTCCCAGAGTCCAGCCGGATCAAAAAATGCTCGCAGCCTACCGACCGATCCTTTCCCTGCTTCGCGGCACCGCCTTCCTGCTGGCGGCATCCGGCCTGCACGGCCTGCTTTTGCCGCTGCGCGGCCAGGTGGAAGGGTTCTCGACCGCCTCGCTCGGCCTGATGGGCACGGCCTGGGCAGGCGGCTTCGTCACCGGCTGCTTCTTCGCCCCGCGTCTGGTGCGCCGTGCAGGCCATGTCAGGGCGTTTGGCGCCTTCGCCGCGGCGGGCGCGATCATTGCGCTACTGACTGGCCTCGTCATCAATGAATCTATCTGGATCCTGCTGCGCGCCTTCACCGGCTTCACCATGGCCGGCGCCTTCATGGTCATTGAAAGCTGGCTGAACGAGAAAGCCACCAACGAGAACCGCGGCACCGTCTTCGGCCTCTATATGATGGTCACCTACGCCTCGATCATGGGCGGGCAGATGATTGTCGCCGGCGGCGACGTGAAATCGGCTTCGCTGTTCATGATCACCGGCATCCTGTTCTGCCTGTCGCTGATCCCGACCGCAGTATCGACGGCATCGTCCCCCAAGCCGCTGCAGGACGTCAAGTTGGACGTCAAAAGCCTCTATGCGAATTCGCCGGTGTCGGCGATCGCCTGCCTGCTGATCGGCATCGCCAACGGCGCCTGGGGCACGCTTGGCGCGGTCTATGGCGCCCGCATCGGCATCTCCACCGCCGAGATCGCCTTGATGATGAGCCTGGTGGTGGTTGCCGGTGCCGCCATGCAGCTTCCGGCCGGGCGCCTGTCCGACAAGACCGACCGGCGTTTCGTGCTGGCTGGTGCCGCTTTCGGCGGTGCGCTGGTGGCGGTTCTCATCTTCCTGTTCGAGCCGCGCTCCGCCAGCTTCGTCATCGTGCTGACTGCCGCCTACGGCGCTTTCGCCTATACGCTCTATTCGATCGCCGTAGCGCATGCCAACGACCACGCCAGTGCCGAGGATTTCGTCAAGGTCTCGGGCGGCCTGCTGCTGCTCTATGGTTTCGGCACCATGATCGGCCCCTTGCTGGCGGCGGCGCTGATGGGTTGGATGCGGCCGGAGGGCCTGTTCCTGGCCACCGCCTTCGCGCATTTGTCTCTGGCCGGCTACACGCTGCTGCGCATCAGCCGCCGCGCTCCGGTGCCGATCGAGGATCGCGACGCCTTCAAGACGCAACCGGCAGACCGCTCCGTGACCCCGGAAGCATTGCGGCTCGATCCAAGAAGAAAAGCAGAAGCAAGCAGTTGAGATTTGAAAAACTTTGCCTCACAAATGAGGCATGATGTTTTCCGACGCCTTCATGGCGATCGCCGACCCCAATCGGCGCCATCTTCTGGAAGAACTTCGACGCGGTCCGAAGACCGTCAACGAATTGGCGGCCGGGCTACCAGTCTCGCGCCCGGCCGTATCACAGCATCTGAAAGTGTTGCTCGACGCCGGACTGGTCAACGCCAAGGCTGAAGGCACACGGCGTGTCTATACGGTAAGCAACGCTGGCTTCCTGAAGCTCAACATCTGGCTCGATCAGTTCTGGGAAGCCTGATCCACATCGCCTGATCAGCAAAGCCACCACGATGATCAGGCTTGCGCCAGGAAGGCACCGAGCGCGTCGAGCAATTCGCCCGTTCCATGCTCGCGCGGGGCTGACGTGTCGTGGCCGTCGAGGAAGGCGCCCTGCTCCGTCATCACAAGCCGCGTGCCCCGCTTTCCGCGACAAGCTCGATCGTCGCCAGCGACACCGAGACGCGGGTTTCGCCGAACAACAGCTCGTAGCTGTAGACGATGCGCCGGTCGGGTACGATGTCCTGATAGACCGCATTGAAGAAATGCATCTGCCCATCGCTCGGGCAGCCGGCATTGACCTCCTTGCCGCCGACGCGGAAGTCCATTTCGTGGCGGCTGGGCGTCGGGTCGTAGGGATCGACGAACCAGCGCCGCTTGACGTCCGGATCGCTGAACGCCGAAAAGACTTTCGCTGGCGCCACCGGGTAGCTCCGCTCGACGACAAAGGTGGAATGGACAACGGATCGTTCGGTCATGGAGCGGGTCCTCGTTGATCAACTCGACTGGTTCTGTGGAATGAAGACGCCGTCACGATAGGCAGCGCCGAAATAGACCTCCACGCTGCGCAGGCGGTCGCCGCGAAACGAGTGTCAGGCCAGCACCGGGCGAAATAGGTCTCGCGGTCGATGGCATCCTCATAGGGGCTGGTGAACGTGAAATCGTCCGCCAGCGCCGTCTCGGCGACATCACGCTCATTTGCCTGGCAGGCGGCAAAATAAAAGCGGATCAATTCCGCTCTGCTTTTGGCGGACATGGCCATTCCCCCTTCAGCTTTCGTCCTTGGTTTCCGCGAGGAAATCGCCGAGCCGATCCAACCGGCGCTCCCAGGAGAGGCGACGTTCATTGATCCAGTGCTCCGCCGCTCTCAGCGCCTTGGGCTCGATCTGGCAGGTGCGTACCCGTCCAACCTTCTGCGTGCGCACCAGGCCGCTCGCCTCCAGGAGGTTAAGGTGCTGGACGACCGCCGACAGCGACATCGCCAGCGGCTCGGCCAGTTGGCTGACCGATGCGGGGCCGCGCGACAGCCGGTCGACCATCTGCCGCCGCGCCGGATCGGCGAGCGCTTGGAACATCAGGTCGAGCTGGGCGGGATCGTGCAGCATCGCGGTCAGCCATTGTTGTAGGGAAAGAGCTTGAAGTAGGGCTGCGCCTCCTCGATCACCCTGCTGAAGGCGGGACGCTGCAGCAGGCGGTCATGGTAGCGCTTCACGGCCGGATATTTGTCGCCGAAAGGCTCCACCTTGTTGGCATAGAAAAGCGCGGGAGATGCCGCGCAATCGGCCATTGTGAAGGCGTCGCCCACCGCCCATTTCTTCGACTGCATCTCATCTTCGATAATGGCATAGGACGTGCGCAGTTGCCCTCGCGCTTGCTCGACGCCGAAGGGATCGCTCTTGTCCTGCGGCCGCAACCGGTCGCCGACGATCTTCTGCATCGGCTCCTGCACATAGAAATCGTAGAAGCGGTCGGCCTGGCGGACGGTCAGCGCCAGGTCGATGGCGGCCGGAACGAGCTCGACCGGCCCCGGATAGTGCGCGGCCAGATATTCGACGACAATGGTGGATTCCAGCACCGTGCGGTCGCGCGCATCGTCGCGCAGCGCCGGCATCTTGCCGGTCGGCGATATCTTCAGGAAGGCCCCGCGCGATTGCTCATCGCCGAGATCGACGATGACCGGAACGAAAGGCGTTGCGTTCTCATAGAGCGCGATCAGCGGCTTCCAGCAGAAAGAGGCCAAGGGATGGAAATGCAGCGTCAGGGACATTCTTTGCTCGTCTGTTTCTGGTTCATCGGGGGCCGGCCGGCATGTTCGCCGGATCAACACTGAAGCATTTACTTAACTATTGCGGCGAACTTCACTCGTCAAGACCTGCCGCCGCCTCGGTTGGCCCGGACGTGGGCGACGATTGCCGCCAATATCTTCGTCCAGTCGTCCGGATGCAGCTCATGGCCGCCGCCTTCGACACGAAGGAGTCTCGCACCGGCGACCGCCCCTGCCAGCGCCTCGCCATGCTCGATCGGAAAGATCGGATCCGCCGTGCCGTGGATGACAAGCAACGGCGCCCTCATCTCGTGCAGGCGGCCATTCCATTGGTCCGTGCCCTTGAGCAGGAAATGATTGGTTGCGCTCAGGAACCCGCCGGACCTGGTATAATCCTGTTCGATGAAAGCGCGCATCCGGGCCGCGTCGAAGGGATGCGCAACGCTGGCGATCGCCCTGGCATCCCTGACCATGAAGTCGATCACCTGGCGGCGGTCCGACCAATCGACATCGGCGCCCTCGGCCGAATGCTCGGTATAGGCATCGCTCGGCCGCGGCAGATGCGAGCTGTCCATCCCCATCGGCGAGCTGCTGATCGCGGTCAGCGACGCAACGCGGGAGGGATGCTTGAGCGCCACGAGCTGCGCGATCATGCCGCCCATCGACATGCCGGCGACATGGGCCTCGCCGATGCCGTGGCTGTCGAGCACACCAATCGCATCGCCCGCCATGTCGTCGAATGTGTAAGGCGGCGCGCCCGGCGGATATTTGGTCGAGCGGCCGGTATCGCGATTGTCATAGCGGATCACGTGGAGCCCGGCACCCGCCAACTTCCGGCAAAAGGCCTCCGGCCACCACAGCATCGAGGCCATTGCGCCCATGATCAGGAGCAGCGCGGGATTTTCACGCTCGCCGAAGGCTTCCGATACGATCTCGGGGCGATCGATCGCAGTCATTTAGATCCTCCCATACTGATTGCATTTTGAAATCAGTTGCACGATAATAAAACTGATACGATAATGCAACTGGTTTTGTGGGGAGAATCGAATGAGCCTCGATCGCCGGTCCGGCTGCCCGATCAACCTGTCGCTGGAAGTGTTCGGCGACCGCTGGAGCCTGATCATCCTTCGCGACATGATTTTCGGCGGCAGGCGCCATTTTCGCGAACTGCTCAACGGATCGATGGAAGGCATTGCCTCCAACATCCTCGCCGACCGGCTGAAGCGGCTGATGGAGCTTGGCATGCTGACCAAGGCCGACGACCCCAGTCACAAGCAGAAGGCGATCTACAGCCTGACCGAGATGGCCATCACGCTGGTGCCGATCCTGGCCCATCTCGGCGCCTGGGGCCGGGTCTGGCTGCCGACCAGCGATGAACTCTCGATCCGCGCCGAACTTCTGGAAAAGGGCGGACCGCCGATGTGGGAGAAATTCATGGGCGAACTGCGTCACGAGCATCTCGGCACGCCGCTCGACACACCGTCCGGCCCCTCTGTCCGCGCGACGCTGCGGGCCGCCTATGAAGCCGTGGTCGCCAGCAAGACTCTCAGCGCCGGCCCTACCACGTGACCAACTATTTTCCCCGCTGAGAGGCCGGCTCTGCTACAAGTGTGGAAAATCACACGTGACGGGATTGGATAAGGCTCTTGGTTGAGAACTCTAGGGATACTGCCCGCGCGCGCGCCGATCTGCGCTTCAAGAAGCAGGAAGAGGCGGCGACAGTCCGCCAGAAAGCGATGGCGGAATACGCCGCGGAGAGCGACGCGCGCAAGGCCAAGACCGACAAGCTGAGGGCGCTGCGGCTCGCCAAGGAAGCCGAGGATCTTGCCAACGCGCCGGCAGTGCCCGCCAAGAAGCCCGCACGCGCCAAGAAAAAGTAACACGCACCTCCCGGCTGCCTAGCCAATGGCCTTGAGCCAGTGGCCCTCGACTGCATTGAGATCACAGCATCGGCGCGATCCAGATAGGGCAGTCCTTCATCCCGCCTTCTCGCAAGAAGCATTTTCAACCCAAACCGGGATTGCTTCGTCCGGCTGGTCGCCGATGATTGTCCATTTCAAACAGGAGACTGCCATGACCGCGCTGCCGCTCGAAAAGGCCATCGAGATCATCGACGCCGCCTTCGCCAAGGGCGCCGACCTCAAGCTCAAACCGCTGGGCGTCTCCGTGCTCGATGCCGGAGGACATCTGGTCGCCTTCCAGCGCCAGGACGGCGCCTCGTTCCTGCGCCCGCAGATGTCGGCCGGCAAGGCCTATGGCGCGTTGGCCATCGGCATGGGGTCGCGCCGTGTCGAGGCTTTCGCCAAGGAGCGCCCGCATCTCATCGCTGGCATCTCCGACGTGTCGGGCGGACGCGTGCTGCCGGTGGTCGGCGGCGTCCTGATTCGCGACAAGGCCGGCGCCATCCTTGGCGCCGTCGGTATTTCCGGCGACACATCCGACAATGACGAGGCAGCGGCCGTCGCTGGCATCGAGGCCGCCGGCTTCACCGCCGATCCGGGCTGAGCTTCAATTCAAATTGATGTCCCGGCTGGCTGATCGCATCGAAACCGCGAATCCGGCCAGCACATCGAACAGCGCGATGATCATCAGCGTGAAGAAGATCGAGTGCGCGGCGCCCTTGACCAGCAGGAACTCGACCAGGAAGGCGACGAAGACCAGCGTCGAGAGAAGATGGTCCATGATCGAGGCGGTGGTCGTGCGCGTCGACTTCACCATTTCGAGGAACAGGAAGATCAGCCCGATCAGCACCATCAGGTCGCCGAGCGTCATCGAGAATACCCCGCCCGACATCATGCGGAATGAGAAGACATCGCTCGCCCACGGATCGTCACCGCCGCCGAATATCCCGAGCAGGCCGAGATTGTAGAGCACGAAAGGCACGATCAAAAGCGGGACGGCACCGAACATCTGGCGTCTCCATATGGGGGCACCTTCTGTAGAATGCGCCACAGGCACGCCGTCAAGATTTTTCGTGCGCGGCCGCAAACACGGTCGAAGACCGGATGCAACAACCATGTCAGCCGGTTGCCCGGCTGACATGGGAGCAGCCGACAGAGGCCTCAGCGCCTGAAGTAGCCGGCGCGCACGGCGGCACCGATGACATTGAGGATGACATGGCCCGCCGTCATCGAGGTGATCTCGTCGATATCGCGCGCCGGCGCGATCTCGACGATATCCATGCCAACCAGCCGCCCAACGCAAAAAGACCGGCCAGAGGCCGGTCTTTCGCAACTCAAACCTTAAAAAGCTGGTCTCAGCTTTCCTTGGGCGTCAGCACCTGGCGACCGCGATACATGCCGGTCTTCAGGTCGATGTGGTGCGGGCGGCGCATTTCGCCGGAATTCTTGTCCTCGACATAGGTCGGGGCCTTGAGGGCGTCGGCCGAGCGGCGCATGCCGCGCTTGGACGGAGAGGTTTTGCGTTTCGGAACGGCCATGGATATGCTCCACTACATGGTCAAAAGCCCCGCCCGCCCTCGTGAAAGGGCCATGTCGGGGCCTAAATCTGAGAAAGTCGGGTGCCTATACACGCCTGACATCGTTTTGGCCAGCACTGCGGCGAATTTTTTTGAGTCGGCTACTCGAGACAGCCGACATAGGCGCCGGAACGGCCGGCACGCCGCTCGATCAGATTGGCGAGTCTCCGAAGGCCCGGCCCCGGCTTTGCCGGATTGCGGGCGATCGGATTGGGCAAGGTGACGGCCAGCAGCGCCGCCTGCCGTCTGGACAACTGCTTTGCCGGAATGCCGAAATGATGCTGCGCCGCCGCCTCGATTCCATAGATGCCCGGCCCCCATTCGGCGATGTTGAGATAGATTTCCATGATGCGCCGTTTCGACATCACGGCGTCGAAATAGACGGCCAGCGGCAGTTCGACGACCTTGCGCACCGAGCCCAGCGGCCGCGACCACAGGAACAGGTTCTTCACCGTCTGCATGGTGATGGTCGAGGCGCCGCGCGTGGCCTCGCCTGCCAGCGCATCGTCCACGACCCCCTTGAGTTCGCCGAGATCGACGCCGCGGTGGAAGCAGAACTGCCCGTCCTCCGACATGATGACGGAATGGGCCAGCACCGGCGCCACATCATCGATCGACACCCAGCGCCTGTCATAGCCGGAGAACGTCGCCAAATCCTTCAGCATCAACGTCGAGACCGGGTGCACGAAGGACGGCAGATAGAGGAAGGTCAGCACCACCGGGATAAGCGCCAGCACCACGGCCACGACAATGCCTCGCCGGACCCAGCGCCTGAGACCGCGGCGGTTTATGCCGCGCGATCTCGTCGCCATGTCCAGCTTTTCGGTTTCATGATCGACGATCGGTTCCGCCAAGCCGCCCAACCCATGCTGTCGAGCGCGCTGCGAACTTGCTTCTGTCAGTCATGCGCGGCGTTTTCGAGAACCGGAGCGCACCGTACGGTCGCGTACGTTGCGCGGGAAACGCCGTCAGATGACCGCAGGATCGGAGTTTCCCAACGGGCTCTTACCGCTCCGGCATAATGGCGCTTGGCTTCTTGCGCAACGTCTGAGTGTCGGCTACCGCTCCGGGCCATGGCGAATGATGACGAAATGGCGTTTGAAATGGCGCTCATCAGGCGGGCAGCCGCCGTCGAGGTGCTGCTGCGGCGGTTGCTCGACGACCGACCGCTTTCGGGCGAGATCACGCGGCCCGATCGCCTGATGGCGGCGATGCGCCACGGCGTGCTGAACGGTGGCAAGCGCCTGCGCCCGTTTCTGGTCATGGAAAGCGCTGCCCTGTTTTCCGCCGATGGCGAAGCGGCGCTGCCCGTCGCGGCGGCCCTCGAATGCGTGCACTGCTACTCGCTGATCCATGACGACCTTCCGGCGATGGACGACGATGACCTGCGCCGCGGCCAGCCGACCGTGCACAAGGCGTTCGACGAAGCGACAGCCATCCTGGCCGGCGATGCCTTGCTGACACTGGCCTTCGACATCATCGCCGGCGAGGCGACCGTGCTGCCGGCCGAGCGGCGGGCCGCTTTGGTACTGGCGCTTGCCCGAGCCGCCGGCGCCGGCGGCATGGTCGGCGGCCAGATCCTTGACCTCGAAGCCGAGCGCATCCCGCCCGACGAAACCGGCATCATACGGCTGCAAGCGATGAAGACCGGGGCGCTGATCCGCTTCGCCTGCGAGGCGGGTGCCATCGTTGCCGGCGCTCCGGCGGAAGACCGTGAGCGGCTGGCCGAATTCGGCTCGGCCATCGGGCTCGCCTTCCAGCTTGCCGACGACCTGCTCGATCTGACCGCCGACGTCAAGCAGATGGGCAAAGCGACCGGCAAGGACGCCGCCGCCGGCAAGGGAACGCTGGTGGCCCTGCACGGCGCCAACTGGGCGCGCGGCCAGCTGCACGGCCTTGTCGGCCAGGCGCACGCACTGCTCGAACCCTATGGCGACAAGGGGGCCCTGCTGAAGGAAGCCGCGACCTTCGTGGCAACGCGCAACAGCTGACGGCGAGCCCTGTGCTCGTGGTACATGGCAAGAGGCAAAAGGGAGATCAGCTTCGATGTCATCCAGTCCGTTCGATCTCAGCGGACGCCGGGCGCTTGTCACCGGCTCCTCGCAGGGCATTGGGTTCGCCTTGGCCAAGGGCCTGGCGCAAGCCGGCGCCGGTCTGATCCTCAACGGTCGTGATGCTGAAAAGCTTGGCGCCGCGGCGTCACAGATTCCCGGCGCGGAAACGCTCGCCTTCGACGCGACCGATCATGAGGCGGTCCGCTCGGCGATCGACAATTTCGAGCTGTCCGGCGGTCCGATCGACATATTGGTCAACAATGCCGGCATGCAGTTCCGCACGCCGCTCGAGGACTTTCCCGCCGATGCGTTCGAGCGCCTGCTGCAGACCAATGTCGCCAGCGTCTTCCATGTCGGTCAGGCAGTCGCGCGCCATATGATCAGGCGGGGCCGCGGCAAGATCATCAACATCGCCTCCGTGCAGACCGCACTTGCCCGCCCCGGCATCGCACCCTACACGGCAACGAAGGGCGCGGTCGGCAACCTGACCAAGGGCATGGCGACCGACTGGGCCAGACACGGCCTGCAATGCAATGCCATTGCGCCCGGCTATTTCGATACGCCGCTCAACGCGGCCCTCGTCGCCGATCCAGCCTTCAGCGCCTGGCTCGAAAAGCGCACGCCGGCCGGCCGCTGGGGCAAGGTGGAGGAGTTGGTCGGGGCCTGCGTGTTCCTGGCCTCCGATGCCTCGTCCTTCGTCAACGGTCATATCCTTTATGTCGACGGCGGCATCACCGCATCGATCTGATCCGCGGCGCCGCCGCACGGGACGAGCAATCGCGCCGAGCGCGCCAACGAAATCTTAATGTAAATGAAGCGTAATCCCGATCATTAGAATAATGCGTATGTGTTGGGGTTGCGCATGCCGGAATATTCTTCCTTCATCCGGTTTGTCCGGATTCGTTATCTTTCAGGATTGCTGATTTTCGCGCTGGCTTCCACGGCCATCATGGTTGCGCTCGACCGTGTCAATTCCTTTCGTCATGACGTCGATGCGCTGAGCAGCAATCTCGTCGTCTTCACCCGCGACCTGCGCAACGCGACCAGCTTCGCCGAAACCACCGGCTCCGCCTGGCGCAACGAAACGCGCGATGCGCTGACTGCTTCGGCGCGCGCCCATTCCGAACGCCTGACCAGCGAGATCGGCACACTGACCGCCCAGCTCGCCGCGGTACATCAGCGCCTGTCGGCCAAGACCATCGACGAACTCGAAGCCTCCTCGGTCAACGGCGACCTGTTCTGGTCGCCGCGCGACATGGTGCGCAACCTCAACCTGATGTCGGTGGCGCAGAAGGCGGATGAATGGAGCTACCGGGAAATCCGCAACCAGAACGACCTGTTTGTCCAGCCGATGCTGGTGCGGGTCCGCACCGCATTGGATGAGGAGCGTCATTTGGCCGATGCCTCCAGCGACCGGCTGCTTTTATGGGCGAGCGGGCTGTTGTTCGGCGTCCTGGCCATCGTCGCCTTCTGGATATTCCGGCCGATGGAACAGGCGATCCGCCGCGCCTTTGCCCAGTCCGCCGAATCGCTGTTCAAGGCCGAGGCCGCCGATCGCGCCAAATCCGAATTCCTGGCCAATATGAGCCATGAGATCCGCACGCCGATGAACGGTGTGCTCGGCATGGCCGAATTGCTGGCCAAGACCGACCTGACCCCGCGCCAGAAAACCTTTACCGACGTCATCGTGAAATCGGGCAACGCGCTGCTCACCATCATCAACGACATCCTCGATTTCTCCAAGATCAATGCCGGACAGCTGACGCTTGATCCCATCCCCTTCCGTCTCTCCGAAGCAGTCGAGGATGTCGCGACACTGGTCTCGGCGCGCGTCGCCGAGAAGAACATCGAGCTGATCGTGCGCGTCGACCCGCGCCTGCCGGCCTATGTCGTCGGCGACGCCGGCCGCTTCCGCCAGATCGTCACCAATCTGGTCGGCAATGCGGTGAAGTTCACCGAAAAGGGCCATGTACTGATCGATGTCGGCGGCGAAACCGTCAACGATGTCGTCCAGCTCAAGCTGCGCGTGGAGGACACCGGCATCGGCATCCCGGCCGAGAAACTGCAGAATGTGTTCGAGAAATTCGCCCAGGTCGATGGCTCCTCGACCCGCCGTCACGAAGGCACCGGCCTTGGGCTTGCCATCGCCGCCCGCCTCGTCGACCTGATGGCCGGCAAGATCGGCGTCGAGAGCGAGATCGGGCGCGGCTCCGTCTTCTGGTTCGCGGTGCCGCTGCCCGTGCACCATGCCGAGGCGCGCGACGCGATCGTGCCGGTCGATGTCACCGGCGCGCGTGTGCTGGTCATCGACGACAATCCGGTCAACCGCGAGATCCTGCTCGAGCAGCTCAGAAGCTGGAGCTTTGACTGCGCCGCCGCTGAAAGCGGCGCCGTGGGGCTGGCCTTCCTCGATCGCGCCTGCCAGTTGGGCGCCAGCGTCGACTGCATCATCCTCGACTACCAGATGCCCGGCATGAACGGCGCCGATGTCGCCCGGGCCATCGCCGCCGACAGCCGGCTGTCGGCCATCCCGATCGTCATCCTGACCTCGGTCGACCAAGTCGATTTCGGCAAGATGATCATCGACTTCGGCATTGCCGCGCACCTGACCAAGCCGGCGCGCTCGGCAGTGCTGCTCGGCACGGTCATTTCGGTCATCCAGAAGGCCCGCTCGCAGGTCGGCAAGGCGCAGTTCGTTCGCGAGCCGATCCAGCCACCGCCGGCGGCCCCGCCTGCCTTCACGGTCATCCGGGGGCCAGCCGTGCCGGTCGTGACAGCGCCGGAATCGACCGTCACGCCGAACGGCCCGATAGACATCCTCATTGCCGAGGACAATGACGTGAACCAGCTGGTGTTCGGCCAGATCCTCAACGGGCTGGGCCTGAGCTACCGCATCGCCGGCAACGGCCGCACGGCGGTCGAGATGTACCGGTCGCTGCACCCGAAGCTGATTCTGATGGATGTCTCGATGCCCGAGATGAACGGTTACGAGGCGACCCGCGCCATCCGCGCGATCGAGGCTTCGTCGGGCGGCCGCATCCCGATCATCGGTGTCACCGCGCATGCGCTGAAAGGCGATCGCGACAAGTGCATCGAGGCCGGCATGGATGACTATTTGCCCAAGCCGGTCTCGCCCGATCGCCTCGGCGCCAAGATCGGCACATGGCTCAGTGAAACAGTGGTGGCCAAGAGGGCCTGATCCGCATCATTGCGTGATGCCAGATGCGTCCGAATGGAAGCGGCGCATCCAGTCCAGGCTTGTCTCGTCGGCGAGCTTTGCGACACCGGGCCGGATATCTTCGCCGTCACGCGGTTGAACTCCAAGGGCTCCGCAGATACCGAGCACTGTGGCGGCCGGATCGGCGGAAAGGCTCTCATAGCCAACCCGTAGCGGGATGACACCTTGCGCCGCGAACCACGTGCTCCAGGCCGCGTCATACGCCTCCAACTCGGTGAGCTCAGCCTTGATGCGCTGAAAGTCATACTGCGGTTGCCCCGGAGGCCCGCCCCTCTCGATCTCGGTCCCATCGGGAGCGACATGCCAAAGCCCGGTTTGCCGTGCCTTCACCAGGGAGACAGCCTGCGCGAGCTTGTCCTCGCGCGACAAATGTATGTAGAGAATACGGCCAAAGGCCATTTCGAAACGCGCTTTGTCCGATGCATGCCCGGGGAAAATCTGGTCGAGTATGGCTGAAAGCTCGTCCAGGTTTTCGCGCATCAGGCGCAGGCCGAAGACATCCGTCCCGTCCTTGCCGGCCCCGCCCTTGCCGGCAATGATCGCCGCATTGAGATAGGCAACGTTGAATTCGATCTCGCCGATCGTGTCGCGGCCGGGCAGTTTCCAATCCTCGGCCCACTCCGACACGTCCTGCCGCCGGTAGAAGGAGTGAGGATCGCCGGCTGTCCCTATGGATGCCAGGAGCTTGCACAGCAACGTGCTGCCGGTTCTCGGCGTTCCGCAGATAATGTATGCGTCGAACATCCCGCTGCCCTTGTCGTTCCTCGCAGGCAGGGCAAACCCGGCCAGCCCATCGCCGCCTATAGTCGAAATTGTTGCGGGATGCGACGGGCGCATTCCAGCAGGATGAGTCTGCTGGTCTCGATTTCGAGAGTATGTTCAAGAGTTCGGCCGTCTGTTGGCCAAATCAATTTTGGACCGGTCGTCACAATTTCACTACCGGTTGCGCACCACCACGCAGGCGCCGCCGACACTCTGCAGTTTCTGGCAGATGACATTGGCGGCGGCGCGGTCGTCCACCCCGATCCTGACGGCGTAGATGCCGCGCCGCCCCATCGGCGTGCGCACCCGGCTGACCACCGGATCATGGCTGGCGAGCAGGGCCGGAAACCGGCTTCTCACGCGCAGCCATTGGTTGATCGCCGCGCCGCGGCGAAAATTGCCGGCCACCTGGATGCCCCATGGTTTGACGTTGATCGAGGCCATCGCCACGGTCTGCGACATGATCACCGGCAGCTTGCGGCAGGCGACGGCAAAATCCGTCTTGGCGTCGAGCGGTTCGACCTTTCCGGCATAGGCACGGTCGGAGAACTTGTCGACCGGTTCGCCCATGATGTCGAAGACATAGCCCTCGGTCTCCATCGGCAGGAAGCCGCCCGAAGCCAACCAGCGCGACACCCGGTTTTCGCCGGCATTGTAAGCGGCGGCGGCGAGGCCAAGATTGCCATAGCTGGTTTTCATTTCAGCGAGGTACTTCGCCGACGCCGGGATCGCCTGGTTGATGTCGAAGGAATTTTCGAGCCCCCGCATCTTGGCCGTGCCCGGCATGAACTGGGCAATGCCCTCGGCGCCGACCGGGCTGACGGCGTTGGGGTCGAAACGGCTTTCCTTCCAGATCAGCCGGGCGAAGAAATCCCTGGGCAAGCCGTTCTGGTCAGCATAGGCCTGGATCAGATTGCAGACCTTGTCGATCAGCCTCTGCTTGGCCGATTGCGGCGGATCGGCCTGAACGAGTGCCGGCCAGCCCAGCGCGCACAACAGGATCAGCGTCGCCCAGGGGAAACGCCGCCGCATTGGACTTACTCTGCCGCGGCCTTGCCGCCGCGCCCGAACCTCTGCTCGATATAGTCGGCGACCATTTTCTCGAAATCCGCCGCGATCGAAGGCCCGCGTAGCGTTGCCGCCTTCTTGCCGTCCACGAAGACGGGCGCCGTCGGCGTCTCGCCGGTGCCGGGCAGCGAAATGCCGATATCGGCGTGCTTGGATTCGCCCGGCCCGTTGACGATGCAGCCCATCACAGCGACCTTGAGGTTCTCGACGCCGGGATATCTTTCGCGCCACACCGGCATGTTCTTGCGCAGGTCCGCCTGGATGTTCTGCGCCAATTCCTGGAACACGGTGGAAGTCGTGCGGCCGCAGCCGGGACAAGCCGCGACGATCGGCACGAACTGCCGGAAACCCATGGTCTGCAGCAGTTCCTGCGACACCTGCACCTCGCGCGTGCGGTCGCCATTCGGCTCCGGCGTCAGCGAGATGCGAATGGTGTCGCCGATGCCTTGCTGCAAAAGGATGCCCATGGCGGCCGAGGAGGCGACGATGCCTTTCGAACCCATGCCGGCTTCGGTGAGGCCGAGATGCAGCGCATGGTTGGAGCGGGTGGCGAGTTCCGTATAGACGGCGATCAAATCCTGCACGCCGCTGACCTTGGCCGACAGGATGATCTTGTCGCGGCCAAGGCCGATCTCCTCCGCCATCTCGGCCGACAGGATCGCCGACTGCACGATCGCCTCACGCGTCACTTCCTGCGCCGTCAGCGGAAAGCCCTTGTCCTGGTTGTCGTCCATCAACCGGGTCAATAGCTCCTGGTCGAGCGAACCCCAGTTGACGCCGATGCGCACGGGCTTGTCATGCTTGATCGCCATTTCGACGATCGCGGCGAACTGCCGGTCCTTCTTGTCCTTGAAGCCGACATTGCCCGGATTGATGCGGTATTTGGCCAGCGCTTCGGCGCAGGCCGGATGGTCGGCCAGGAGCTTGTGGCCGATATAATGGAAATCGCCGACCAGCGGCACGTCGATGCCGAGCCTCTGAAGCCGCTCATGGATGCACGGCACGGCGGCGGCGCTCTCGTCGCGGTCGACGGTGATGCGCACGATCTCGGAGCCGGCGCGGTGCAGCGCCGCCACCTGCGCCACCGTCTGGTCGATGTCGGCGGTGTCGGTGTTGGTCATCGACTGCACGACCACGGGGGCGCCGCCGCCGACGACCACGCCGCCGACGTCGACGCCGACCGAGGTGCGGCGGGGAAAGGGAAAGGAAAAATATCCCGTCATGCCGGCAGCCTTTTGTCTCTGGAGCGCTACGCGTCTCTCTGAAGCCCCGTGCGTCCGCTTGGACGCACAAGCACTCCCGGGGGCCGATGCGCTGAAGTCCGGGCATGAGGTGGAGGAGCAAAGACGGCTTGTCAATGGCGACAGGTCGCCACTGGCAGCATTTGACCCCGCGGAGGACCTAAAAAGGATACATGGCCCGTTGGCGGGCAAGACCCACAACAGGGCTGAAAGGATATTAGCTGCGGCCTGCGGCGTGGAAATCAAAGCCAACCGCACCGGCGGCGATTGCCGCCGGTAAGCAAGACCGCAAGAGGTGAGCGGCTATATCAGGTGAGGGTCAATGCGTGGTCGGCTGCGCCCTCAGTTTCTCAATCGCATCCTTGATTGCCAGCTTGCGTCGCTTGAGATTCACGATTTCGAGGTCGTCCACCGACGGGTGGTTCATCGCGTCATCGATTTCACGTTCGATGTCGCCGTGTTTCCGCTGCAACTCATCAAGATGGGATGCAAGAGACATGATTGGTTCTCCCTTTCATGGTTTCCTCGATTGCAGCCGCCAAAGGCACGTCCACCGCAGGTCGTTTCTGTGACGGCACAATGACACTGTGCCACCTTCCGCCGGGGATGTCGAATGCTGCTTGGTAGCATTCCACGACAATGTGAAATGTGATATGGGCTGCGCGCCAGTGGCAGAAATTGCCGCCCCCGCCCAATCACGCCCCAGTTTTGGGCGCCGCAGACGTGCAGACGGTAAAGAATGTCCGATCAGGAACAGGCCGATATTCGCCTCGAATTTTCCCGGCTGAAGCAGGAACACGCCGATTTCGACGCGGCGATCAACGCGATGATCGCCATGAGCTGCGACCCGCTGCAGATCCAGCGCATGAAAAAAAAGAAGCTGGCGCTGAAAGACCGGCTGATGAAGCTGGAAGACAAGATCATTCCCGACATCATCGCCTGAGGCGCGTTCGCCTATCCTGCGATCGAGAGCCTGGCCGCGCGATCGCGCAGCAGGCCGATGAGGCTGCCGGTCCGCTCCTGCGACGTATCGATGGGGACCACCAGGCACATCGTCGCCTCGACCTTGCCTGGCGCTGAAAAGACCGGCACGGCAAGACATTTGGTGTAGGCATCGACCAGACCCGAGGTCACGCAGTGGCCGGTGACGCGCGCCTTGGCGATATCGGCGATAAAATCGTCGAGCAGCAACTTGCGGCCGTCGGGCAGCACGAGATCGTCTTCCGATACCATGCCTTCGATCGCGGCCCTCTCCAGCCCCGCCAGAAGCAGCCGGCCGGACGCGGTCCAGGGGAGCGGTATCTGCAGGCCGGTGGCCGAGCTGATGCGAAACGGCCTGCTGCCCGGGCTTGAGTGGACGATGGTGTAGCGGCCGCTCTGCAGCATGCACAATTCCGAGGTCTCGCCCGTCTCGCGCGACAGATTGTCGACCTCCTGGCGCCCGCGCCGCAACAGGTCGTTGCCGCGCACATAATCCATTCCATAGAGATAGAGCTTCTTGCCGAAATAAACGCGATTGCCATCGCCGGCCATTTCCAGCAGGCCGGCATCGACCAGCGACCGCACCAGCGTGTAGGTCGTCGAGCGGGGTGCGTTCACCCCCTTGGCAAGATCGCCGATGCCGATCGCCCTTTGCGTCGTGTGCAGAAACTCCAGAATCTCGAGCACCCGGTTGAGGCCCTTTTCACGGGAGCCCGAGATCTTCTCGCTGTCTGAGACAGCCAAGGCACTGCCATCTTGCATTGTCGATTCCTGGTGTTAGTATCTGTCTTGTACAGGATACATGCGTCCCTTGTAAGAGACAATCGCAATGATCACTGTCGCGTGTATGACCTGTGCGTAAGGGAACACAACACGAAGGGAGGTCGCCGTGAACGACACATCCGGAAGACGTGATTTTCTGAAATTGGGAATGGCGGGACTTGCGACGGCCGGCGTGCTGGCAACCGTAGATGCCCAGAAGGCCGCCGCCCAGGCCGCGTCCGAAAGCCTGCTGCGCACTGTGCTCGACCGCGGCAAGCTGATCGTCGGCACCGGCAGCACCAACGCGCCCTGGCATTTCGAGAACGACGCCGGCGAACTGGTCGGCATGGACATCACCATGGGGCGGATTCTGGCCAAGGGGCTTTTCGACGACCCGACCAAGGTCGAGTTCGTCATGCAGGATCCGGCGCAGCGCATTCCCAACGTCACCACCAACAAGGTGGATATCACCATCCAGTTCATGACGATGACGGCGCAGCGCTCGCAGCTGATCAATTTCACCAGGCCGTACTATGTCGAAGGCGTTGCGCTGCTGACGCTTCCTACCGCCGAGAACAAGACCTTCGACAAGCTGCTTGCCGGCGGTTCGGCGACGCGCATTTCCATCCTGCAGAATGTCGACGCGGAGTCCTCCGTCCATTTCGCCTTGCCGCAGGCGCAGGTGATGCAGATCGACACCCAGGCCAACGTGCTGCAGGCGCTGGAATCCAAACGGGTCGACGCCGCCGCGGTCGATCTATCCACCGTGCGCTGGCTAGCCTCGCGCAATCCGGACAAATATTTCGATGCCGGCAAGAGCTGGTATTCGATGCTCTATGGCGCCGCGGTCCGGCAAGGCGATCTGGACTGGCTGACCTTCGTCGACCAGACCTTCACCATCGCCATGTTCGGCCATGAGACGGCGCTATACGACGCCGCCTTCAAGCAGTATTTCGGCCAGGAGCCGCCGCCGCGCCACCCCGGCTTCCCGGTCATCTGATCCAGCAGGCGGAAGGGGGGGGGCATTTGGCACCCTTTCCGCCTGGCTTCTTCCGATGTCCTTCACACCGAGGCGGACGCATGGGCTATGCCCTCAACTTCAACCTGATCTGGCGGCACTTCGACAAGCTGTGGGGCGGCCTGCTGCTCAGCCTCGAGCTTGCCGTGATCTCGATCGCCATCGGCATCGTCATCGGGCTGGTGCTGGCGGTCTGGTATGTCTCGGCCGGGCGCGTCGTGCGTGCGACGATCGCCGCCTACGTCGAATTCATCCGCAACGTGCCGCTGATCCTGCTCGTCTATCTCGTCTTCTACGGCCTGCCGACCGTGGTGGACCTGGCCTATAGCGCGCCGACCTCGTTTGTCCTCACGCTGTCGGTCTATAGCGGCGCCTATCTGGTCGAGGTGTTTCGCTCGGGCCTCGAGGCTGTTCCGCGCGGCCAGCTCGATGCCGGCAAGGCCATCGGCCTGACGCCCTGGCAAAGGCTGCTCCACGTGCGCCTGCCGACCATGCTGCGCATCACGCTGCCGGCGCTCTCCAACACCTTCATCTCGCTGTTCAAGGACACTTCGATCGCCTCGGTCATCTCGGTGCCGGAACTCACCTACGGCGCCCAGTGGATCAACTTCAACACTTTCCGCATCGTCGAGGTCTATCTGGTCACCACGGCAATGTATCTGGTGACCGGCTATGCCCTGCTTTTCGCGCTGAGACTCGTCGAGCGCCGGTTCAGGGCGGCGCGCTGACATGCTGAGCCAGATCCTCTACGCCCTGCCCTTCCTCGCCCAAGGCTTCGCCGTGACCCTGTGGGTGTCGCTGCTGGTCGTGGTGCTCTCGCTCATCGTCGGCGTCCTGCTCGGCGTCGGCCTGGTCTATGGCGCTGCCCCGTTGCGCTGGGCGGTGCGCATCTTCTCCGACACGATCCGCGGCATTCCGATCCTGGTGCTGATGTTCTTCGTCTATTACGGCCTGCCGGCGACCGGGCTTCATCTGCCGTCCTTCTGGGCCGCCGTACTGGCGCTCACTCTGTTCAAGACCGCGCAGGTGGTGGAATATGTGCGTGGCGCCGTCGCCTCCATTCCTAAGGGCCAGTCGGAAGCGGCGATGGCCATCGGGCTGACCTTCTCCCAGCGGCTCACCTCGGTCATCTTTCCGCAGGCCTTCAGGCGCTTCCTGCCGCCCTGGATCAACGGCGTCACCGACGCGGTCAAGGGCAGTGCGCTGGTCTCGCTGCTCGGCATCACCGACCTGATGCAGGCCATCAACCAGGTCATCGGCCGCACATATGAGGCGATGCCGCTCTACATACTGGGCGCGCTCATCTACTTCGCGGTCAATTACGCGCTTTCGCTCGCCAGCCGGCGGCTCGAGCGGCGCTTTGCCTTCATCCGGGAATAGCACCATGTCCGACGCCACAAACGCCAGTCCCGCGCTGCTCGACGTGCGCGATGTCTCCAAGGCCTTCGGCGCCGTGGAGGTTCTGCGCTCCGTCAGTCTTCAGGTGAAGCGCGGCGAGGTGGTGACGGTCATCGGCCCCTCGGGCAGCGGCAAGACCACGCTGCTGCGCTGCGTCAACTTCCTCGAAAGCTACGACAGCGGCTCCATCCGCATCGACGGCAGGGAGGTCGGCTATCGCGAGGCTGGAACACGCCAGCGCCGCAGCGAACGCGACCTTGCCGCCATGCGCGCCGAAACCGGCATGGTGTTCCAGAGCTTCAACCTGTTTCCGCACCTGACGGCGGCCGGCAATATCATGCTTGGGCTCACCAAGGTGCGCGGAAAGAGCCAGTCCGAGGCGCGCAAGGCCGCCGAACACTGGCTCGGCCGCGTCGGCCTCGCCCACAAGGCCGACAGCCTGCCGGCGGAGCTGTCCGGCGGCCAGCAGCAGCGTGTCGGCATCGCGCGCGCCGTGGCGATGGAGCCGAAGATCCTGCTGCTCGACGAGATCACCTCCGCCCTCGACCCCGAACTGGTCGGCGAGGTGCTGGCCGTGGTGCGCAGCCTTGCCGAGGACGGCATGACCATGCTGATGGTGACGCACGAAATGGCCTTTGCCCGCGACGCTTCGAGCCGCATCGTCTTCATGGCCGATGGCGGCGTCAGCGCCGTCGGCCCGCCGAAGGAGATCCTCGCGGCGGAGACCAGCAACGAACGCCTCCGCACCTTCCTGGCGCGCTTCCGCGCCTCGCATTTCTGACATCGGACGGTCGACGCCGCTCATTTTTGAATATCGGATGGCTAAGCCAACCAAGGGAGCCTTCTTCCATGACGCCTTATACCCGGCTTGCCGAACTCGGCCTGACGCTGCCTGAGCCGCCGATCCCCATCGCCAATTTTGTCACCCATGCCGAGAGCGGCCGGCTGATCTTCCTGTCCGGCCAGGGGCCGCTGCGTGCCGACGGCACGCTCTGCACCGGCAAGGTCGGCGAGGATGTGAGCGTCGAGCAGGCGTATGAACATGCCCGCCTGACCGGGCTCAATCTGCTTGCGGTCATGCATGCCGCCGCCGGCGATCTGGGCCGTATCGTGCGCGTCGTCAAGCTGCTTGGCTTCGTCAACGCGACGCCGACCTTCAGCGACCACCCGAAGGTGATGAATGGCTGTTCGGACCTGTTCGCGGATGTCTTCGACAAGATCGGCGGCCACGCGCGCTCGGCGATCGGCGTCGGCTCGCTGCCTGGAAACATCACTGTCGAAATCGAGGCGGTCGTCGAGATCGCCGCCTGACCTGCCACACACGGGATCCACTCACATGAAGACCTATTCCGATACCGGCTCCAATACCACCATCCGCGAACGGCTCGGCTTGCGGCCGATCATCAATGTCTCCGGCACCATGACCGCGCTCGGCGCATCCATCATCGTTCCCGAGGCGATCAGCGCCATGGCCGAAATCGCCTCGCAATGGGTGGAGATGGACGATCTGCAGCGTGCCGCGAGCACGGTCGTCGCACGCCTCACCGGCGGCGAGGCCGGTTTCATCACCGCCTGCTGCGCCAGCGGCATCACCATGGCGATCGCCGGCGCGATGACGGGTACCAGCCTGCTCGCCATCGAGCGCCTGCCTGACGACACCGGCGAGCTCAAATCGGAAGTCGTCATCCAGCTAGGCCACATCGTCAATTACGGCGCGCCGATCGATCAGTCGGTCCGCCTCGCCGGCGCCAAGGTTGTGCCTGCCGGCACGGTCAGCGTGACGCAGGACTATCACGTGCGCGAGGCGATCAACGACCGCACCGCGGCGGGCCTTTACGTCGTTGCGCATCACACGGTGCAGTACGGCATGCTCTCGCTGGAAGAGTTCTGCGAGATTTGCCACGCCAAGGGCGTGCCGGTGATCGTCGATGCCGCTTCCGAATACGATCTGCGCGGTTTCCTGGCACGCGGCGCCGACATCGTCATCTACAGCGGCCACAAATTCCTGAGCGGGCCGACGAGCGGCATCGTCACCGGCAGCAAGGACCTCGTGCGTGCCGCCTATCTGCAGAACCGCGGCGTCGCCCGCGCCATGAAGGTCGGCAAGGAAAGCATAGCCGGCACCATGGCGGCGCTGGAGGCCTGGGAGAAGCGCGATCACGCCGGTATCCGCCGGCGCGAGGACGCCGCGCTCACTCTCTGGAAAGGCGCTTTGCAGGGCATACCCGGCATATCAGCCGAGACCATACCCGACCCCACCGCCAATCCGCTTGACCGCCTGCAGGTCTTCGTGCGGCCGGAAAGCCGCTTCACCGCCGCCGGCCTCGCCTCGGCGCTGGCCGCTGGCTCGCCGCCGATCATCGTGCGCAACCACGAGCTCGAACGCGGCCATTTCTTCCTCGACCCCTGCAACCTTCATCCCGGCGAAGCCGACATCGTCGCCGAACGGCTGCGGGCCATATTGACCGCGAAGGATCGTCCAGCCGATGCGATGAAAGCCGCCCGCAAGGATTCATCAGGCGCTTTGCGCTGGCCGGATTGACTGCCAGACACCGTTCACCGGTAAAATTCACCGGCTGCATCAGCCTGATCACGCGACTGTGAACCGGCGACGGGAATAAATTGGGGTCGCGACAAGTCTCCTCGGCATGCGCCACTGCTGGCGCTGAGGAGATCGGCATGGGCCATCATCGCGCGGACGGCGGCGAACATGGTCGCGGCTTCAGCCGCCGCCATGGGCTGGCGCGCATGAACGTCACCGCTCTTTCCCCCACGGCGCCCCGCCTTCTCGTGGCGCCCCGCCTTCTCGTAGCGCTTGACACTGGTGACGCAGATGAATTCACTTTCGCCACAGCAGGCGACGTTGCCTGTTTCGGCGGGTTTCGCCCGCGCAGGCAGGACGAGATCACCGTCCTTGCTTGAAAGCGCACGGCCTGTTCCTCCCGGAGTGTCGGATCATGGTGCTGCTTTGAGCGAGAGGGCCTTGGCACAACGCTTCAACGAGGTGGTGCTGCCGCATCTCGGCGACGCGCTGTCACTTGCCCGCTGGCTGACCGGCAATGCAACCGATGCCGAGGATGTCGTGCAGGACGCCTGCATCAAGGCGCATGCCGGCATATCAGGCTATGCCGGCGGCAACGCCCGCGCCTGGCTGCTGACCATAGTGCGCAACACCTCCTACACCTGGATGTCGCGCAACCGGCCGCGCGCCATGGTGGCCGTCGGCGACCTCGGCGATCTCGACGACATTGCGGCGGCCCATGGCACCAGCCTGCCGGACGAGGACGGCCCGGAGGCGAGCCTGATCGCCAGGGCCGACACGGCCGCACTCGAGGCGGCGATCGCCGCATTGCCGCAGCCATTTCGCGAAACGCTGGTGTTGCGCGACATCAACGGCCTCAGCTATCGCGAGATATCGGCCATGCTCGACGTCCCGATGGGCACGGTGATGTCCAGGCTTGCCCGCGCTCGCGGCCTGCTTGCGTCTGCACTGGGGAGAGCGCCATGACCAGCCACGACGACGGACTGCCCAATGATCCCGAAGGTATCAGACTGATGATCCACGCCCTTGTTGATGGCGAACTCGATGCCGCGGCCGCCCTTGCCGTGGAGCGCCGCATCGCCGCCGACCCCCGGCTTGCCGCCGAGCATGCCCGTATCGTTGCCTTGCGCGGCGCGGTCAGCCGTTTGCCGCGCCCCAACGTCAGCGAAGCCTTCCGGGCTCGCATCGCGGCGATCGGCATGGCGGGCACCGAACAGCAGGAGCAAGCCGAGGCGACAGAGCCGCGGCAGGGCGCACCGTTGGCGCTGCCGGGATTGATTGCGGGCGCCGGCGCGGGCCAGAGACGAACCGCGGGGACACGTCCGTCGCGGACGCGGCCATCGCCGGGGGCACGCCGCTTCGGCTCGTTCGACTGGCGCGCACTTGCCGCGTCGATCATGATCAGCGCCGTGCTGGCCAGCGGAGCGACGCAATGGGTGATGCAGAGCGGCGTGGATGACGGCTTTGCCGCGGCGGTCGCCAGCGGCCACCGCCGCAGCCTGCTTGCCGCGAGCCCGATCGACATCGTCTCGTCCGACCGCCATACGGTCAAGCCGTGGCTCGACGCCCGCATCGGCGTGTCGCCGCCGGCGCCGGATCTTGCCCAGGACGGCTACGCGCTGATTGGTGGCCGGGTCGAGGTGATATCAGGCCGGCCGGTTCCGGCCCTGGTCTATCGCCACCGCGAGCACCTGATCACGCTGGTCGCCGAACCGCAGCAGCGCGGCAGGATCACCCAGCCCGACGACCTTTCGTCGGGTGGCTTCTCGATGGTGCAGTGGAGCGACGGCGCCTTCTCCTACTGGGCGATCTCCGACATGGAGCGGCCGGAGCTCGACGACTTCGTCGCCCGTTTCCGCAAGGCGGCGGTATGACCCAGTTTCAGGAAAACGGCCCAAACGATCCTTGTGGACGCGAGCATTCGCGCCGCCGACGGCCGCGAAGACCGGCGGTCGCTGGTTCCGTCGCCTGAACAGGAGCTGCCCATTCGGGCAAGAAACGCCGCGCGGCGCGCAGTCCTCGCCGGCAGCCATTTCATCCGGTTATCCTGGTTGCCGGCCTATGAGGCTCTCGCCAGAAGTGACACCGGCGCGCGTTTGCCGGGACGCGCCCAACGCTGCTCATCCTTGCCGTTGCTGCCGAATTCCGCTAAGGCGCGCCTTTGTCGCCGGGAGCAGAAGCTTGAACGATCAACGCGCCGACGTCGCCATCATCATGGGCAGCCAATCCGACTGGGCAACGATGCGCCAGGCGGCCGAAACGCTGGAGGCCCTAGGCGTGCCGCACAAACGGCTGATTATCTCCGCGCATCGCACGCCGGACCGGCTCTATGACTTCGCCAAGGGCGCCAAGGCCGCCGGCTACAAGGTGATCATCGCCGGCGCCGGCGGTGCCGCCCACTTGCCCGGCATGACAGCCGCCATGACGCCGCTGCCGGTATTCGGCGTGCCGGTGGAATCAAAGGCGCTGTCGGGGCAGGATTCGCTGCTCTCGATCGTCCAGATGCCGGCCGGCATTCCGGTGGGCACACTGGCGATCGGCAAGGCGGGTGCAGCCAATGCCGCCTTGCTGGCCGCCGCCGTGCTGGCGTTGAACGACGACAAGCTCGCCCAGCGGCTCGATGCCTGGCGCGCCTCGCAGACCGCCAAGGTCGCGGCTGAACCCACGGATACGCCATGAGCCTGCCCGCCGGATCGACCGTCGGCATCATTGGCGGCGGCCAGCTCGGCCGCATGCTGGCGATGGCAGCCGCCCGTCTCGGCTACCACACAGTGGTGCTGGAGCCGCAGCCAGATTGCCCGGCCGCCCAGGTCGCCAACCGGCAGATAACGGCCGACTATGACGACCCGGGCGCCCTTGCCGAACTGGCGGCGGCAAGTTCCGTCGTCACCTACGAGTTCGAGAACGTTCCGGTTGCCGCGGCACAAGCGCTCGCCGCCAAGGTCGCGGTCTATCCGCCGGCACGCGCGCTGGATGTGGCGCAGGACCGGGTGAGCGAAAAGACATTCCTGAATGGCATCGGCATTGCCACCGCCGATTTCCGGCGGGTCGACACTGACGATGAACTGACGGCGGCGCTGAAGGCATTCGGCGGCAGCGGCATCCTGAAGACCCGGCGCATGGGCTATGATGGCAAGGGCCAGCGCGTCTTCCGCGACATGGCAACCGGCGGCTTCGCTGGCACCTGCGAGGCGATGGGCAATGTGCCGCTGATCCTGGAAAGCTTCGTGCCGTTCGAATGCGAGATATCCGTGATCGCGGCGCGTGGGCAGGACGGCGCTGTCGCCGCCTACGATCCGGCCGAGAATGTCCACCGCGACGGCATTCTCCACACATCGACCTTGCCGGCCGCCATCATGCCCGGAACGGCGGAAGCGGCGCGCGCGGCGGCTGCGAAGATCCTGTCGGCACTCGACTATGTCGGCGTCATCGGTGTCGAATTCTTCGTGCTGGCGGACGGTTCGCTGCTTGCCAACGAGATCGCGCCGCGCGTCCACAATTCCGGCCACTGGACCGAAGCCGCCTGCATCGTTTCGCAGTTCGAGCAGCATATCCGCGCCATTGCCGGCCTGCCGCTCGGCAACCCGGAGCGCCATTTGGATTGCGTGATGGAAAACCTGATCGGCGACGACGTGCTGCGCGTCCCAGCCCTGCTCGCCGAGCCCGACCTGATGCTGCATCTCTACGGCAAGGCGGAGGCCAGGCCCGGCCGCAAGATGGGTCATTTCACCCGGATCACTCGCCGGTAAAGCCGCTCACGCACGCCCTGCAATGGCTGCCCAAGGCCGGCAGATTACTCCCCCTCGTCGCTATCGTCTGGACTGGCGCAGCTCGCATCGTCCCCCTGGCAATTGGCCGGGGCGGCGAGCTGCTTGATACGCTCGTTGGTCAGCCTGGTCAGGCATTGCGAAACCTCCATGGCATGGATGGAGCCGCCCTGACTGGCGGCCGTGGTATGCGCGCATTCGGCGTCGCGGAAGGCGATCCAGGCGCGCTGCGCCGCTTGCAGCAATATCTTGTCATCGGCATCGTCGGAGCCGATCAGATCCTGATAAGCCTTATTGAGCCTGGCGTCAGCCGCCTGATAGTCCTCGCCGGCACAGATGTTCATCATCTGCTGGCTGTCGTCGGATCGGTCGCATTCCTGGGCGCGGACGGTCGCAGTCGCCGCCAGGACGATCAGACAGGCATACAGGAATGTGCGGCGCACGCTCGTCTCCAAATCACTTGAAATCTACGGCATCATTCCAGCCGGCCCTGAACCGTGCAATGCCACGGAGCCGACATGGCGGATATTTGATGATATCGGGATGCGCGGCACGCTTGCGGTTGACTTACGGTTGACACGGGCAAGGCTCCTCGTTTATGAGCCACCCACCGTTCAAAAGGCGCGTCTTCTGGCGCGCCTTAAAATTTCGACCCGGGACCGGGTCCACACCGACAGGCAAGACCATGAAGATCAAGAATTCGCTCAAGGCGCTGAAGGCGCGTCACCGCGACAACCAGCTGGTTCGCCGCAAGGGCCGCGTCTACATCATCAACAAGACCGCTCCGCGCTACAAGGCGCGCCAGGGCTGAGCTTTCGGCAGGAGGCTTTTCGCCTCCGCCATTGATGCATGTCGGCCTGCCGACCCTTTTTACGCTGAAATCACTTTGATGTTCCGCCGCCCGGGACTAGAGTCGGGCGATGCGGATTCTTTTTGCATTTTTGACGGCTCTCCTGGTTTCCGGCGCCTTGCCGGCCCTGGCGGACGGTCAGGCGGCTCAGTCGCCGGCTCCGGATGCTCCGGCGGCGCCAATGACGAAACAGGTTCGGCTCGACAAGCTGTTCGCCGACCTGAAGCGCGAGCGCAACGAAAAGGCCGCCGAACGCATCGCCGGCAACATCTGGAACGAATGGTTCCGGTCCGGCAGCGCTTCCATCGACCTGATGATGCAGTGGTCGCAAAAGGCGATCGAGAACCACAAGTTCGACGTCGCGCTCGATTTCCTCGACCAGGTGGTGACCTTGCAGCCGACCTATGCCGAAGGCTGGAACCGGCGCGCCACGGTGCATTTCATGATGAAAAACTACGGCAAGTCGATGGCCGACATCGAGCACACGCTGAAGCTCGAGCCGCGCCATTTCGGTGCGCTGTCGGGTCTGGCGCAGATCATGACGCTGACCGGCCACAAGCAGTCGGCGCTCGAGGCCTGGCAGAAAGTGCTGGCCATCTATCCGATGATGCGCAGCGCCCAGGACCAGGTCGCCACCCTTTCCGAAGAGCTTGCCGGCGAAGGAATTTGACCAGGCAGTGGGGAATAGGGATTAGGCAGTAGGCTGAGATGCCCTCCCCCTACTGCCCTACTGCCCTACTGCCCTACTGCCCTACTGCCCTACTGCCCTACTGCCCTACTGCCCTACTGCCC
>NZ_VFVX01000045.1:0-30705 GCF_006442395.1 Mesorhizobium sp. B2-3-5
AAATTCACTTCCTTGCCGTCGAACCAGATCTTGCCGCTGGTGCGCTGTTCGACCGCCGTGATCTGGCGCACGAAGGTCGACTTGCCGGCGCCGTTGTCGCCCATGATGGCGACATGCTCACCCTTGCGCAGTTCGAAGTTCGCGCCTTCCAGCGCATGCACGCCGCCATAGCGCTTGGTCAGGTTTTCGGTTTTCAGGACGATGTCTGACATGGTCAAGCCCTCAATGCCCGCATGCGCTGGCGCCACTGGTCAAGAACGACCGCGCCTACGATGATCACGCCCTTGACCATCTCCTGGTAGTAGGCGTCGAGGCGCAGGAAGGTGAAGCCGGAGATGATGACGCCGAAGATCAGCGATCCGATCACCGTGCCGACGATGGAACCGCGCCCGCCCGACAGCGAAACGCCGCCGATGACCGCCATGGCGATGGCGTCGAGTTCATACATCACGCCCATGCCGGACTGGGCGGTGAGGTTCTTGGAGCAGAGCACCACGGCGGCGAGCGAGGCCAGGATGCCGGCGATGACATAGACGAGAATCTTGTGGTTGGCGATCTTGATGCCGGACATGCGCGCGGCGTCCTCGTTGGAGCCGATGGCGTAACAATGCTTGCCGTATCTCGTGTAGGTCAAGATGAGCTGGAACAGGATCGCCAGCGAGATAAAGATGATGACCGGCATCAAGCCCTTGCCGATCGCCGCGAAACTGTCGGTCGGGAACGAGATCGGCTGGCCCTTGGACCACCATTTGGCAATGCCGCGCGCCGTCACCATCATGCCGAGCGTGGCGATGAAGGGCGGAATGCGCGTGTAGGCGATCAAGGCGCCGTTGACCAGGCCGGCAAGCAGGCCGCAACCGATCGCCACCAGCACCGGCACGATGACCGGCAGGTCGGTCCAGCCCTCCGCCAGGAACATCGCCTTGGGATTGGGGTTGCCGTTGACGGTCGCCACCTGGGCGAAGCTCATGGCGATCATCGCGGTGGCGCCGACGATCGAGCCCGAGGACAGGTCGATGCCGCCTGTTATGATCACCTGTGTGACGCCGATGGCGATGATGCCGACGATCGACACTTGCAGGATGATGATCTGCAGGCGCGCCTCGTTGAAGATGCCGCTGACGTCGCTGCGCGTGTTGAACAGGAAGCTGTCGCCGAGAAAGATGCGGCCGATCGCCTCGAAGATGACGACGAGAATGACGAGCGCCAGGAAAACGTTGAATTCGGCCGGCCATGTGCGCTTCTTCGCGTCATAGCTGAGCCCGCCGACGCCATGAGATGTCTGTGCCAATCCTCTATCCTCCGTCAGCCACGGCCTTCCTCGCGTCTTTCAGACGCTGAGAAGGAGAGCGGCGCTGCCCTTAGCGTGGGAGCGCCGCTCCGTATGTCCGCCGCTCAGTTCTTCTTCAGGAACTTGTCGATGTTGGCCGGTGTAACCAGCTGGAACGGGACGTAGACCTTGTGTTCCACCTTCTCGCCCTTGGCGAGCTTCAGTGCCGCGTCCAGCGCGCCCGCGCCCTGGCCGGCAGCGTCCTGGAACACGGTCACGGCAAGGTCGCCCGCCTGCATCGCCACAAGCGCGTCCTGGGTGGCGTCCACCCCACCGACGATCACGGTTTTCATGTCGATGTTGGCGGCCTTCATCGCCTGGATGGCGCCGATGGCGCTTTCGTCGTTGTTGGCGATGACGCCGTCGAACTTCTTGCCTGTCGACAGCCAGTTGGTCATCAGGTTCTGGGCCTGGTCGCGATCCCAGTTCGACGTCTGCTTGTCGATGATCTTGATGAAGTTGCACTCCGGGGTGGCGATGACTTCCTCGATGTCCTTGGTGCGCTGCACGGCGGCCTGGTTGGAAAGCTCGCCCATGATCACATAGACATTGGCTTCCTTCTTGCCGGCTGCCTTGAACAGGCGGCAGACTTCCTTGGTTTCCAGCGTGCCGGAATCGGCTTCGTTCGAAGCGACGAAGGCCTGGTTGTCCGGCAGCGTGTTCACGTTGACCGGCTCGCGATTGACATAGACCAGCGGGACCTTGGCGGCCGCTGCGGCATCCGACATCGCCTGGGTGGCCGAGGTGTCGACCGGGTTGACGATGATGGCGTCGACGCCCGAGGCGGCGAAGTTCTTGATCTGGTCGAGCTGCTTGGCGACGTCGTTCTGCGCGTCCTCGACCTGCAGCTCGACACCGCTCATGCCCTTGGCCTGCGCGATCATGCCGTTGCGCAGCACGGTCAGGAAGTTGTCGTCGAACTTGGCCATCGATACGCCGATCTTGGCGGCCATGGCGGATGAACTCATCAGCGCCGCGAAGGCGACGCCCAAAAGCAGTTTCTTCATTGTGTTTCTCCTCCACTTTTGGTGTCCGGTTGCACCGATCTATCCGGAATCCCCAATCTCCCCGGGGAATCTCTCCCTGATGTCGTTTCGGGTCCTGAAGCCACCATCCGGAGATTGGATGACAAATGAAAAGGATTGCCCCGCACTGAAGGAGCGGTCCTCCTTAACCGGTCCGCAACGATAATTGCAGAACAGGGATATTCTGCAACGATTTGTGAGTCAATTCGTTTTCATTTTTCAAAACAGAGACACGAATTGCGAAACTCATTGCGAGGGCAGACCGCAACGTCTGCCTGTCTGCAATCGAAATTATGCTGCCACCGCCAACATCTCTGTCATGGTGAGAGGCAAGAAGAGACCGGAAGCCAACCTGCGACGTAGGAGCTATTGCCCGGTGACTATCGGGATGCGCGGGTCAACGCCGTTGTTCTGCAAGCGCGCCGCCAGCGCTACGGTCAGCGCCTGGGCAAGGCACATCGGGGCTGCAAGCGATCTTGAGAAAGTGTATTCGTGCTCGGGCACCGCAAAAAGCACGCGTGCGCCCTTGGTCAGCGGCGACAAGGTGCTGTCTGAAATCGCCACGATGGGGATGCCCCTGCTGGCAACTTCTTCCACGACATTCACGACCTCGTTTGCATAGAAGCGAAACGACACCGCGAAAAGCACATCCTGCGGGCGGATCGCACGGGCCATATGCGTGGCCAGCCCGCCGCCAGGGTCCAGCAACGTGCATCGCTTGCCCAGCATCGTCAGGATGTAGCGCAGGAGTTCGACCACCGGCGCCGAGCGTAATTGCCCGATGAGATAGATGACGTCGGCTTTCTCCAGAAGGTTGACGGCTTCGGCCAAGTCCTCCGGAGGGATAGCTGTCAGCATCTCCTGCAGCGAGGCGATATCACGGACCACCAGATCGTGCATCAAAGCGAACTCACTGCGGTCGGTGCGCCCCCCCAGTTCCGTCTCCAGAGCCTTGATGCGCGCTTCAAAGCCGGGCGCCGCGGTGGACAATCGCTTCTGGAAAAGGGTTTGAAGATCCTTGAACCCCTCATAGCCCAGTGCCTGGCCAAAGCGCACGAAGCTCGATGCGTGAACGCCGCTGCTTTCCGCGATCGCGTTCACGGATCGCACCGCGACATCATTCGGGTTCTGCGTGAGGTACAAGGCAATCTTTTGGTATGACTTGCTCATTTGCTCATACCGATCGTGGATCAAGCGGATGAGTTCCTCATAGTCCTTTGGCGCTTTGACTTTCTCTTCCACGACCAGCATCCTTGCAATTTTCGTTGCATGATGGCTTCTTTGCGCTGGGTTTACCAGCGGAGAATTCTGGCTCAAAAAGCGGGGATCCGGCTCTGCCGTTGCAATCTATGCAATGGCACTTGCAAAAAAGTCAATTCTGCAATACGAATTGAATTCGTCATTCGGCATGATGTTGCCGCGATGCCCGGAGGAATCAAATGTCAGTGGTCCGTCTGACCATGGCGCAAGCCCTGGTTCGCTATCTTTGCAATCAGTTCACGATCGTCGACGGGGAGCGGGTACCGCTCTTTCCGGGCGTCTTCGCCATCTTCGGGCACGGCAACGTCACCTGCCTATCGGAAGCGCTGGAGGCGGTCCAGGACCGGTTGCCCACGTGGCGCGGGCAGAACGAGCAGTCGATGGCACTCGCCGCAATCGGTTTCGCAAAAGCCAAGCGCCGCCGCCAGATCATGGTTGCCGCAACCTCGATTGGCCCCGGCGCCCTCAACATGGTCACCGCCGCCGGTGTCGCACATTCGAACCGTCTGCCGGTGCTGCTGCTCTCTGGCGATACGTTCATCAATCGCCGCCCCGACCCAGTCATGCAGCAGGTCGAGCATTTCGGCAATCCGACCATCAACGTCAACGACGCCTTCAAGGCGGTTACTCGCTATTGGGACCGCATCGTTCATCCCGAAGGCATTATCTCCTCGCTGCCCCAGGCGCTCGCCACCATGCTGGATCCGGCCGATTGCGGTCCGGCATTCATCGCGCTGCCGCAGGACGTGCAAGAGATGGCCTGGGATTATCCGGAAGAATTCTTCGCCGAGACCGTGCATGCGATTCCGCGGCCGCGACCCGACGCCAGCCGGCTGGCCGAAGCAGTGAAGCTGCTGAAAGGGGCAAAGCGCCCGCTTATCATTTCCGGTGGCGGCACGCGTTACTCCGGCGCCGAGCAGGTGTTGGCCGACCTCGCCCTGATCCACGGCATTCCGTTGTGTGAGACGATCGCCGGCAAAAGCACCGTCAGCCACAATCATCCCGCCTATGTCGGTCCAATCGGAATCGTCGGTTCGACCTCCGCGAACGCACTGGCCGCTTCGGCGGACGTGATCGTGGCCGTCGGCACGCGTCTGATGGACTTCACCACCGGATCCTGGAGCGCCTTCGCGAAGGACGCGAAATTCGTTTCCATCAACGCTGCCCGCTGGGACGCGACCAAGCACCGTGCCCTGGCGGTCGTAGGCGATGCCTTGGCCTCGCTCAATGAGGTGGGGGCGGCGCTGGAGGAGTGGCAGGCGCCAAAGGAATGGACCGAGAAGGGCCGCGTCGAATTCGCCAAGTGGAACAAGGCGCTGGACGGGTACCAGCAGCCGACCAACCAACCTGTTCCCAGCTACGCCCAGGTCATCGGCATCGTGAACGCTCGCGCAGGCGAGCGCGACCTGGTCATCACGGCCGCGGGCGGCTTGCCGGGCGAGGTTATGAAAAATTGGCGCGTCAAGGCGCCCAATACATTCGACTGTGAATTCGGCTTCTCGTGCATGGGTTACGAGATCGCCGCCGGCTGGGGTGCCGCGCTGGCGGATCCCACGCGAACCCCGATCGTGATGATCGGTGATGGCACCTACATGATGATGAACTCGGACATTTATTCCACGGTCCTGTCGGGCCACAAAATGGTGGTGATCGTCTGCGACAATGGCGGCTACGCCGTGATCAATCGCCTCCAGAATGCCAAGGGCGCTGCCTCCTTCAACAACCTGATCAAGGATTGTCGCGTCAAGGAGCCATTCAGCGTCGATTTTGTGAAGCACGCCGAATCGATGGGCGCGCTCACCCGGCGCGTCGACAGCCTCGCGGACCTCGCGCAAGCCCTCGATTGGGCCCTCGGAACAGACCGGACGACGGTCATCACGCTGGTGTCCGATGGTTTCACCTGGACGCCTGGCGATGCCTGGTGGGATGTGGGTGTGCCCGAGGTAAGCGCCAGGCCGCAGGTGCGGGAAGCGCACGCGGAACAGGCTCAAGCTCGCAGGAAGCAGCGCGTAGGCGTCTGACTTCGTCACAATCCAAAGGTGAAATCTCATGGCGTTTGTCGAGTTGCGCGACGTCGCGAAGAGGTATGGCTGAATCCCGTTCTCCAGGGTCTCAGCCTGTCCGTTGATCGTGGAGAAACTCTTGCCCTCGTGGGCGAGAATGGCGCCGAGAAATCGACCTTGATGCGCATTGTTGGCGGCTATGTGCCGCCGACCGCAGGCACCGGCTTGATCGACGAACGTTCCCCCTTCCCGCGTCCATTCAAAGCGCCGAGGATGCCGGCATCGTCCTCATCCACCAGGAATTCTGCCTCGCGCGGACCTGACCGTGGGAGAGAATATTTTCATCGGCCGCGAACCGCGTCGCCATCTTCTCATCGACTATCGTGCGGTTCTGCGAGGAACGTGGCGCCGCGCATCAAATGCGGCAGGTGCAGGCGATTTGGGCTGATGACGAATATGAGCAATGGCGGCTGCACTGCTTCGCAGATCGGGCCGATAGTGCGCGGCCCCTACAAAAAGGCGCCTCTCCAGCTAGGCCCTGCGACGCTTGGACAGCGCCCGCAAAAGGTCCGCCTCCTCCTGTATCCCGTCCTCAAAAACTCGGAAGACTTCCGCAGCCAGATATTTCCGCTGCTCCCTGTCTTTTTTGGCTAGCCGTCGTTCATGGCACAGTCGATTAAACACGCGCTGGAGCATCTCCAAATCAGCGGGACAATACACACCACTGCAATGCGACAACGACATGCCCGCCGCCCTAGCGAAGCTTATAAGTACTATCTCACACAATGGGTTGGATGCGAAGAAAAACTGTGTCCATTATGGAACGGATTCGGGGGACTATTGATCTCTGAGGTAGGTGGTCGACCCTTTAGAGGTGTAGCCGCTCGGAGGAAGCCCATCGCTTACGCTCACTAGCTGCGCCGGGCTTTCTGGATTCAGCAAGCTCAAGGCCAGCAGGTTCAACCAGGATCGAGCGGAAAGCCCCGCCGGCAGAGACCAGCGGGGCTTAGGTTTGGGCGGATGGTTCAGGCGCCCGAGATTGGCACCGATACCACAATGACCTGGGCGGTGATGGGTCCGAGTGGGGACCTCCGGCAGTTCCCGCAGGCAGGACCCGCCCCGGGGGACCGTTGAAGGAGTGACGATCCATCTTCCGAACTTGGTGATAGCGGAAATATTCCGAACGCATCGCATTGGCTGGCTGAGCTTGGCCCGCGCTCCTTCCGCAGGAGGCACGGGCCGGCCGAGTTGCCCTCGGCCAGCGGCGCGTCTTTGGGGGTGGCATCGCCGCCGCAGTGCTAACAATCGACTGTCGGCGATGTTCCCCGAACAAACAAGAAGCCCGCTGCCGCGGGGCAGCGGGCAAGGTGGGGAGTGTGCTGGGGTCAACCAGCACGGGTTAAACGGGCGGCAGCGGGGTTGGTTGCGGACGCGTGAACGAGCCTTTGCGTAAGGCCCCGCCTCTCACAGAACGTCAGGATGGAAATAGATTCCGTCCAAGCTACGCGACCAGTGAACGCCCGATTCGGCGAGACGTTGCGGCAGATGGTGGAAGGTCAAGCACAACCGGCAGATGCTGGGCCGCGCCAACAAGGTCGTGATCGAGAAAGAGAGCACGACCATTGTGACGGCGTCCGCCGAAAGGAAGAAATCCAGGGCCGCGTTGCACAGATCAAGACGCAGATCGAGGAAACGACGTCGGACTATGACCGCGAAAAGCTGCAGGAGCGCTTGGCCAAGCTCGGCGCGTCCCCGAGGGAGCTTGACTACGCCAGAAACAGGCGATCCGTCGCAAATTGTGCCGCATTGGCAAAAAGCGATGAAGCGCATAAGGCAGCTGCATTGGCGAACGATGCCCAACCGCTCGCCAAGGCGGCCGTCGGCCGCTGGCTACTCAGGCCGTGACATAAATGCCCCCGGCCTCGACGGTGACTGCGAAAGTCCGCGCGCGAACGGATGGGTTGACCAGAGCCGCACCTGACTTGATGTCGAATTCCCATCCGTGCCAGGCACAGCGAACGATTTCGTTCTCGCGGTGATAGATGAATTGGGGTCCCTCGACGGGAGCGGTCGTTCCGCATTGCGGCCCTTCGCAAAGCGGGGCGCCGCGGTGAGGGCAGACATTCAGCACCGCATGGAAACTGTCGCCAATCCGGAACACGCCGATCGACAGGCTGCGCACCTTGGCGATGAATGGCGTCCCGACCTGGATGTCGTCGGCGCGACAAATATACGTCTTCTCGGCCATCTCGGTCCTCGTCACGCTGCGGCGGCGGCTTGCGGGCGCGGAATGCGCTTATACACCTCGAGCGCATTCTGGCCGAGGACCTTGCCGCGCCATTCCGGCGGGATGTGCAGCGTGTTGACATCGTCGTAATCCCAATGCGGGTAGTCGGATGCAAACAGCAGCGTGTTCTCCCCGTCCATCGCCTCCAGCATTGCCCAGAGATGTTTGACGTTCGATGGTTGCTCCAAGGGTTGGGTAGAGAAGCGTATGTTGCGTCGGCAATATTCCGATGGCAGCATTTTCAGCCATGGCGTCTCCTTGCGGAGGGCTTTGTAGTCGGCGTCAAGTCGCCAAAGCACCGAGGGGACCCAGGCAATGCCGCATTCGATGATGACGAAGTAGAGATCCGGCCATTTCTCGAACACACCATGCGCGATCATGCTCGCGACATGCGACATGGCCGACATGTGAAGGATCGCATGGGTCTCCCAGAAGAAAGTGGTGGGCGCGGGCGCGACGGCGTTCCAGTTGATTCCGCCATGCCCGCCAAGATGTATGGCGAACGGCAAGCCGACCTCGGCACAGGCCTCGAAGATCGGGTGATAGAACGGATCGCCATATGGCCGGACCGAGCCCTGGGAGGCCAGAACTTGCGCCATCCGGGGATGCGCGCCAAGCCGCCGGATCTCCGCCGCCGCAAGGCGTGGCTCCTGCGGCGCGATTACGATGGAGCCCATGAAGCGGCTGTCTTTCGGCAGCCATTCATTGATCTGGTAGTCATTATAGGCGCTTACCAGCGCGCTGGCGTAGTAGGGATTTGCCAGCGTCGAAGCTTCGATCGGCTCGTCCCCGGTAAGGATCGCAACTCCGATATCGTATTTGTCGAGGTGCTTGTCCTTCATGATCAGGTAGTTGTCCGCCTCGACCTTCGGCCGCACATCCTTGCGGGAGAAATCCTGTGGATGAAACCAGGGTCGATGGCCGTGCGGAAAGGCGCCTACCGGGCCGGTCTTCTCGCCTTCGATGAACATGTCTTTCCAGATGCCGGACAGGTAGGGCTCCAGCACCGTGGCGCTGGACCAGTAATTGTGGCAGTCGCAATCGATTATGAACACTTTTCCCTCTTTGATGATGTGGCGCCGAACGCCTTCGGTTCTGCATCAAATTTCCGCCTTGTCAGTGTTTGGATCAAGCGTATGATCGGGCCGATACGATCGTAAAAATCGATTGGTTTGCCTATGCAATTGGAACAGGTCGAAACCTTTCTCGACATCGTCGAGTCGCGGAATTTCAACCGATCGGCGGAGCGCCTCGGGCTGACGCAATCGACGGTCAGCAGCCGCATCAAGAACCTGGAATCCGCCGTTGGATCGGAGCTCTTCCACCGCGGCCGGGCCGGCGCCGAGCCAACCGCGGCAGGGCGGCGTTTTGAGGCCTACGCGCGCTCGATGCTGTCGACATGGTCCCAGGCGCGTCACGACGTGCGCGCCTTCAATAGATTCGAAGGGAGCCTGCGGGTCGCTGCCCAGGTCGGGATGACCCGCTCGATCCTGCCAGGTTGGCTCGAAACGCTGCTGCAAGTCTTGCCCAAGTCCTCGATTCATGTCGAATCCGACTATTCGCCCCAGATGATATCGGATCTGAGCCTGGGAAACCTCGATATTGCCGTGGTTTACGCTCCGCGCTACCTTCCCGAGATCGCGTATGATCAACTCATGGTCGAGGAATATGTGATGGTCTCTACGACAGCGCGCCGGCTTTGCGATGTCAGCCCGGACAATTACATCCGGCCCGGTTACACGGTGGCGCTTGAGAAGGCTCATGCGGAAGCGCTGCCAAACCTGACTGCCTGCCGGCTCTCGATGGGCTCGGAGACGCTAGCTGACAATATGCTGAGACGGGCCGGCGGCACATGCTACATGCGCGCCGACGATGCGCGTCGCTTCGCCGCCGAGCGGCCCTCTCACATCGTGGAAGAAGCTCCAACGCTCCATCAGCCGGTCTACACGGCAGTCCTCGCGCGACGCCGGCATGAGCCGATCATCAAGAAAGGCATCCGCGCGCTGCACCTCGCCGTCATGTCGCTGGAAGGGTGATCGATAACATCGATCGTAAACGCCCACAGTACGCCCTGTATCGAATGAAGGCCTGCTCGCAATCTCGGCCCGTCAAACGCGAGCCGGCGACGAACGCCTTGAGGTCCTTCTCCCCTTCCTGCCGATCCGACCTATAGCACAGTAGCAAATATGGACTTGCCGAAGTGAGTTATTCTTAAGACTTGCATGGCATGCTCTTGGGGTGGATGAGGCAAAAAAAACTATCCCGAACGCGTCAGGTGAAACGACCTTCCGGTACGGCAAGGGCGAGGCGCTGCTGCACAATTTCGTAGAAAACGCCACGATCCCGACGTTCCTTTTCGATACTGACGGGAAGATCGTTTACGCCAATCGAGCCGGAAGCCATGTCCTTGGGTACGGGCCCGAGGAATGTATCGGAATCCACTTCACGACAATCGTGCATTCCGACGACCTGACGTCAGCGCGCACGCAGACCGAAGATCTGATTGCCGGAAAGATCCATGGATATCAAGCCGAGCGACGGTATATCCGCAAGGACGGCACGACCATTTGGGCTTTGACATCCGTGTCACTGATGCCTGCCGACGGGGATCAGGCTCGCTTCCTCTCTGTACAGGCGGTGAATATCGACGGCCGAAAACGCGCTGAGGCCGCACTGAAGGAAAGCGAACGCCGCCTGCAAGTGGCGCTGGACGCCTCCCAAATTGGGGTGTTCGAGGGCGACCTGGCAACTGGGGAGCTGTTTTGGGACGACAGGGCGCGTGACATTTTTGGGATTCCACGCGAGCGGAAATCCCTTCACGCCGCCGACTGGGAGAATGCCCTGCACCCCGAAGATGCGGCAAAGACGCTTGAGGCGATGTCACGCGCCATCGAAGAGAAGGGAACGTTCAACGGGAAATTTCGCATCATCAGGGCCGACGGTGAAATCCGTACTCTTATGTCGCGCGCAACTTACTTTCAGGACGATGGCGCAACACCAAAATTCATCGGCGCAAATTGGGACATCACTGACGAAGTCGCCTTGGAACAGAGGCTCAAGACGGCAAAGGCCCTTGCCGAGGCTCGCAACGTCGAACTGGAAGCCGCCAAGGCCCGGATCGAAACCCAGGCCCTCCATGATGCGCTGACCGGACTTCCCAACCGGCGCTATCTCGACCAAATCTTGAGCCAGTACCGCAACCGGCCGCGCCTCCCGGGCGACGGTTTGGCATTGCTCCACATCGATCTGGATCGCTTCAAGCAGATTAACGATACGCAGGGACACGCGGCCGGCGATGCCGTGCTGGTTCACGTTGCCCGGCTTCTAAGTGCCAAGGGCGGAGCGCAGCATTTCGTCGCGCGCGTTGGTGGCGATGAATTCGTCATAGCCTGTTTCAATGGTGCCGACGCCCATCGCCTCGCCGGCCTTGCCGATCAGATCATCGCCGAGATCCGACAGCCGGTGCCATACGAGGGGCACTTCTGCCGCTTGGGCGCAAGCATAGGCATCGCCCTCGAGACGGGCGCGGACATCGATGCGCTTCGCGTGCTGATAAACGCCGATATCGCGCTCTATCGGGCTAAGGGTCGCGGCCGCAACCGCCATGAATTCTTTTCAAAGGCGCTGCAAAGCGAAATTGAATCGACCAAGCATATGGCCGATGAAATTCTCAGCGGTATCGAGCAGGGCGAATTCCACCCCTATTATCAGCCGCTCCTCAACGCTACTTCCCTCGACATCATTGGGGTCGAAGCGCTTGCGCGCTGGCATCATCCGAGGGAGGGAGTCCTAAGTCCGATCCGGTTCCTCCGGATCGCCGAGGATCTCAATGTCTTGGCTGCGATTGATCGCAGCATCCTGCAGCAAGCAATGCTCGACCTCGACCAATGGCAATCCCAAGGCATTGCAGTACCCACTGTATCGGTCAATGTCTCGTTCCGACGCCTGAGCGATGACCGCTTAATTCCCAGCCTTCGCGAACTCAATATCAGGCCGGGTGCGATTTCGTTCGAATTCCTCGAGTCAATTTTCCTCGACGAATTTGACGATGGGGTCGAATGGAACATTGATGCAATCAGGGAGATGGGTATAGGTATCGACATAGACGATTTTGGCACCGGCCATACATCGATCGTCAGCCTGCTCAAGCTCAAGCCGCGCCATTTCAAGATCGATCGTCAGCTCATCGACCCCATCGTACGCTTGCCCGAACAGCGGCGCCTGGTTGCCTCCATCATCGACATAGGCCGGTCGCTTGGCATTAAAGTCGTCGCCGAGGGCGTCGAGACGATGGAGCAAGCCAGGATTCTGAGAGAATTGGGCTGTGACATCCTGCAGGGATTCGCCTTCGCCCGGCCGATGCCCGCTGACCAACTGGCGAGCTGGATTGGCGGTGAAGGATGGCGAAAGGCCTCGTAGGCCCGGCGTACTAGGCGCCAGGTGGATTGGTCGTCCCGGGGCTGCAAGCCGCACAGGGTCGATTGTTGGACGTTAGCCCGTAGAAACGGGATGGCTATCCGCTTAGGGGCGCCAAGGAGACGTCTTTGCGACTTGCTCCTCGTTCTGGATGGTTCACCTACCGTAGTGAGGTCAGGAACCGGTGGTGTCGGTGCCGTACGAGATGACGTTCGACGATCTCGCCACCCAGGCTTTCGAGAAGGCGCAGACCATGCAGGAACCCGCGGGCCGCAAGCGGTGAGCTATCGGGATTTGTGTTTCGGGGTGTGTGCCAGCGCCTGCCGCGAACTTCCGCATGGGGTGCTGTGGGCCTGCCGCGTATGGGATGTCCAGGCCAGCTCGCAGGGACTGTCGCGGTCACTCTGATCGGGCCTCCGTGCCTGACGACTGGCGTTCACAGCGACGTCGCGCCAACTGCATCGCGCGGTTCAGGAAGCAGTCGAGGCCGCCGGCATCCGCAAGCGCATCAGTCCGCACACTTCATCGAGCGCTACCAGTCGAAGACGGACGCCTGGCGCTAGTCCTTGCCGAAGTGGCGACGAAATCAATCGCAGAGCGCCGCGTCGTGACCACCAGCGAGATCGGATAGCGAGCGAGGGCATTTGGCCCTAGTGGCGGGTTTCCGAGCAATCGGCCGCTATTGCGTCAAAGGCGGCGGGCACATTATGAATGATGCAGGCTGCAGCCCGCATCTCCTCCAGATTGTGGTGGGTGGCCTTGCACGCCGGCATCAGTGTTTCGATTGCGCGGAACGCCTGTGCGATGGGATAAGAAGTAAGCTCTGCCTCTGGAAAGGATATAGCCCTCGCCGCTCCTTCAAACGTAATGGTGTGAAATGTGTTGGTCATCAAGACTTTCTCCCTGAACCCAAAGCGGCAATCCCGAACTGACGTTGCTCCTCCTCCCCATAAGCTCCGTGTGTGAGTTTTATCATGCCGGCACGGTCGATAATCGTGATCTCGCCGCGCTTGGCATGGATCAGCCCTCGGTATTCAAGCATTTGCAGGGCTGTTGTTACGCCGGGACGCCGAGCGCCAAGCATGGTCGCCAGAAATTCGTGCGTCAGGTAGATTTTTCCCTCGCTCCGGTCGTGGACCATCAGCAACCACCGGGCCAGCCGCTCCTCGATTTTCGAATGTCCGTTCACCAGCGCCGTTCGGGACGACTGCACCAGGAATGCATGGGCGTAGCGAAGCAGCGACTCGCCGAGAGTTTGGCTTTGTGCAATTGCGGCGCGAAGATTTTCAACCGGCAGGCACCAGCCATTGCCGGCGACTTGGATGTAGGTTTCGTTGGGAGACCTGTCTTGCCCGAGAATGATCGCGACTCCCGTCATACCGTCGCGGCCGATGATGCCAACCTCGCTCTGCCGGCCTCCGGTCATCGTGGCGACCACAGACGCGATACCCGTCTCCGGAAAATATACGTGCTCGATAGGCTGGTAGGAATCTTCCAGCGGGGCTTTGATGGCCAGTTCGACGTGATGCATCGACGGCTGTAAAAGCGCGAAATCCTCTGGAGATAGAGCTTGCAAAACATGGTTGCGAAGAATGGATTGAGGCATGGCTCTTCTCCCTTAACGGGCAAGAGCGCGTACCTCTTACTGTCGGCAGCATCCGATATGACTAACGGCCGATCTGAAAAGCATAGGCCCTAAGCGGCCGGCTGGCAAACCCTCACGCCCTTTGCGTGGAATTCGATCGATTCCGCCGAAATTCTGTAAAGTTCAGCAGTCCAACAACTCGGCGGTGTATAGGACCGGCCATCACTCATTTGGACGCTATTTTCGCGTGATCCATTCCAGCAATTGGGAGTCGACCTCTTGGGTCCGGGTATAATCTCGGATCAAAGTTGTCGCGTAACCCTGCCATTGATCTTCATCCAAGCCAAGATGAGTGACATAAATCCTAAAGACCTGACGCAGGACAACGCAATCCAGAATGGATATCTTCTCCTGCTGACGATCCCTTGCCATCGCGATTTCTCCCCAATCACGAAAATAGTAGGGCAGCAGATAGACTGACAAGGGTCTTGGTCTCAATCCGTACAATCGAAGCGCAGCCTGTCAGGACATCTTTCATATATTCTACCGCTTATCCCGTTCGCTCAGGTGGTAACCATATCTAGCGATTGTTGCCGACGGATCGCCTCGCCTGCCATATTGGCGTCGACATGGGCGAGGCGCTGTTTCCGACCCGGTGGAAGAACGACAAGCCACCGTCGATCGAGGAGTTCGTGGAGACTTTCCGCGACGATTACGCGTGCGCGGACTACCTCTTCAACAAGGGCTGGCCGGGCGGCTTCACATGCCCACAATGCAGTTCCAGGAAAGCATGGCGCCTCGAGGTCCGACCGTGGCTTTTCGAATGCGCAGGCAAATGGGAGAGGCCTGGGTGCCGGAAACAGACTTCCGTGATCGCTGGGAAGTCATGCAGGGCACGCATCTGCCGCTGCGCAAGTGGTTCCTGGCGGCGTACCTGATGGCGACGCACTCCAATTCCATTTCGGCGCTGCAGCTCCAACCTAAGCTGGGCGCCTCCTACAAAACCGCCTGGCTGGTGCTCCACAAGCTCCGGCGGGCAATGGTGAACCCCAACCGGACACCGCTTTCCGGAACTGTCGACGTGGACGAGTCCGCCATCCCGTATCGGCGCAAGGAGGACGCGCTGGAGAGGGGTGGCGGCAGCAGCACAGCCAACCAGATATGGATCGCTGGGGCGGTCGAGACGGTCGGCAACCATGGCGTCGGACGCATCAGGCTCGCGCGCATCGCGGATCGGTCGGCTCAAAGCATCGTTCCGTTCGTGGTAGCCAACACCCTTCCCGGATCGGCGGTGCGGACGGACTCCCTTGCCTCGTACCACAAGGTGCCCGGCCGTCGCCTCAGGCAGGTCAATCTGAGCAATAGGACGATGCCCGCCCACACCGTCTTCAAATGGATTCACGTCGTTTTTGCGAACCTGAAGCGTTGGGCGCTGGGCACATTCCATGGCTTCCGGGAGAAGCATCTTGACGCTTACCTCGGCGAGTTCGCCTTCCGCTGGAACCGGCGGCGCCATTTTCACAGCGCAATGGACACGATGCTTGGCGTCGGCCAGCGCATCGCTCCCGTTACGCACCGCGGCATCGTCGGCGATACGACGCAGTGGAAGAAAGAGCACATACTGCAGCCGCCTGCGTCGCGATTGACGCCAATCCTGGATCGTTTTGGAAACCAGTTGGTGCAGGCCGTGAGAGGGCGAATGCCTTCGCCACCCTCCAGACGAATGAAGGTGCTAACGCGGTCGACATGCAACTACAATAGGTGTGTCTCTGTTCCGGAGGCATGAGGGCGCCTGGAGGGTTCTTTTCAGAGCAGCCTTCGTAGAACGCTTTGGAGATTCGGTGGACTTGGTTCGAGTAGTCTTGCCAGATGAGGATCGACATGATGGCAATGAGGACAGCGTAACCGGGCACCAGCGCACAGCCGAATGACGACTTGCAGCGTTTCGTTGGCGAGTGCCAAACTCGGAAACGGATTTGTCGATGTTTCGCGTGGCCACGCGTGGCTTTGCGCCGGCCCAAATCGATCGTGAACGCCAAGCCCGGCTTCTCGGCTAGAAGCGGGCCAGCAAAGGGAAGGCGCCGATCAAGGACGACGAACTGCCGGAGTAGCGCTCCCTGAGCAATGGAGCGGTATCGCATGTCCCGGAGTCCTTGCCTGCGTCCGAAGCGTCCGCCGGGCCAAAAACTGCCGGTCAAGGCTGGCATGGGCGTAGCGGCTCTGGCGTTGACGGGTGGATTCGGTCCGCTTGCTCTCGACAAGCAGCCAGTTCCCTCGCCGGACATAATCTCCCCTATCGGGAAGAGCATGGACGAGCTACGCGATCATAGATCGGCCGGCATGCGCGACCGCTGAGGCGAGGCAGAAGGCGGCGATCACGCCACAGCCGGCGAACCGGAATGATTATCAATGCACTCCCGGCGTCAACACGGACGGCTGGCCGCTCAATTTCTTGGCAGCTTGTGAATTTCCAGCCGCACCGGTCCGCCCCTATCGCAACTCGTGCAAACGAGGGCGCGTTCGACTGTGCTGAAAAGAGCGTCTTTGCCATATCGGCGGATCAGCGCCGCCGCCTTCACTTCGGCATGATGCGAGCAGGTCCTGCACCAGGCTCGCAGCTTGTGCCATTCCCGAAGGTCGGCGAGCGAGACGTCCAGTCCAGCATGGATGCTGCCGTCGATGATCGGCTGCGGTGGGATCTTCACCTCACCAGGTGCGATGATCTTCTCCATAACGTGGCGGCTGTTGTAGTGGATCAGCAGCATGCCGGGCCGGCGCCGGATCGCTGCTTGCCAGGCAGCTTGGCTGACCATCGCGTCGGGGGACCGGGATATCGTCTCGAGGTGCGTCTTTTGCTCGCGATCCCAAACCTCGATGCGGAAATTGTCTTCGGCCGTGTCCCCCATCTAGGCGCGTGCCTTGTGCCAGCCGCGGGAAAAGCCGCTCGATATCGCTGCGCGCGACAGGGCGAGGTCGCGCTCGAGTTCGATGTTCCTGGCGAGGACAGTCAGCAAGGCAACCAGGGCATCGCCACCGGCTGCCGCCAAGGCGTGCTCCGCTGCCACTTCCAATTCCGACATAGCTTCGCCGGTCGGCGCTTCTTGGCGCTTTCCCATAGCCCTATCCTGTTCAGGTCCAGTGACGAATAAGGAACATATTCCTGTTCCGTCAAGAGCCTATTGACTCTCGTGTTCTCATTTTGTTCACTGCTGCAGGCAGGATGGCCACAGGAGGCAGTCATGCAGCTTCGCTTGAACATAGAGGGCGCGTCGTCCGATGAGATCGCGCATGGCATTGCCGCCGCAGAGGCGGTTTTCGCGCGGGCAGGTATCAGCGCCGAAGCCGCCGCGGACGGGATGTTTGCCCTTGAAGGTTGGGATATCCAAGTCTTCCCAGACGATGAGCAGATGAGCGAGGAAGAAGACGAGGCCGCGTCAGTCTGGATGGAAGCCAACAAGGCCGCCATCGACGCGTGCTGCGCCTGCTGGCTGGAAAAGCCTGGCAATTATCTGATGCTGGAACTGGTCTAGGCGTGGTCAAGCGCACCCGCTCGATCCCGACGCCGTCGATCATCGATCGCAGATGGCCGCACCAGGTTGCGTTGCCCGACGACATCTGCACCGAACGGAACTTCACAAGGATCGCAAGGTTCTGCGATAAGATGAGCGCCGCGCCTCAAATTCGGCGCGTGCAGGCGATCTGGCCTGATGGCAAATATGAAGAATGGCGGCTGCACTGCTTCGCAAATCAGGCCGATGCAAAAGCGTTTCTTGACCACTTCGGCGGCATCATATTCGATCCAGCCAAGGACCGCGAGAACGGCCGAGCAATGGGCGTCTGGCGCCGAACCGGCGAATACGAGCGCATTCTGGAACTTGGGCCGCTGAGCGTCCCCGAGAGCCTGCGACACTAGGGGCAACGAGATGTGCAACCTCTACAACATCACCACCAGCCAGGAAGCGATCCGCCAGCTCACGCGGGCCATGCGCGACATCGCGGGCAATTTGCCACCGTCAGTCGACCTCTACCCCAACCAGCCCGGCCCAGTGGTGCGCAACGCGCAGGACGGCCAACGCGAGCTTGCCAATCTGCTGTGGGGCATGCCGACGCCGCCGGAGCGCGTGAAGGGAAAAGCGGATTACGGCACCACCAACATCCGCAACCCGCAATACGGACACTGGCAGCGATATGTCGGCGTTGAGCATCGGTGCGTCGTCCCCGTCACCAGTTTTGCCGAGCCCTCCCCTACACCCGGCGACAAAGACCCGGAAACAGGCATCCAGCGCAATGTCTGGTTCGCCCGCAGCCAAGACAAGCCGCTCTTCTTCTTCGCCGGCATATGGACGCAATGGCAGGGTATCCGCAAGGTCAAGGACGGCCCTGGTGATTTCGAGCTCTATGGCTTCATGACCACGAAGCCCAACGCGCTCGTCGCCCCGATTCACGAAAAGGCCATGCCGGTCATCCTGACCACGCAGGAAGAGATCGAAACCTGGCTTACCGCGCCCTGGCCGGAAGCGAAGGAGCTTCAGCGCACCGCGCCGGATGACGCGCTGATCATTGTCGAGAAGCCGGCGACGCAGATCAAGTTCCCACAGCAGCCGGCGCAAGGATCTCTCTTTTAGGAGGCATGCAATGGACCACATTGTCAGGCTCGACAGTCGGCAGGAGGCAGCGCTACAGGCGGCGGCCGACAAGTTCGTCGCCTTTCACAAGGGCGACGTCATGAAAGCGCTGAAGGAGATGATGGTGCTGAATGGTCATTTGCAGCAGAAGCTCGATCAGCTGGGTGCACCACGGGCGACCCGCAGAGCCTGTCGGTGAGCGACGAGCCTATCAAACTCGCAGATGGCATGGCGGCGGCGCGGGAACGGGGGCGCATAGAGAACCACGTTTGCGAGCACCCAGGATGCGGCAAACGTGCCCCCTTCGGCTTCGCCCGGCCGCTGCAATCGTCGCATTGGTTTTGCCTCGAACATCGCGCCCAGGGCGATCGATACCTGTAGGAGTAGCGATGTCCGACCACAAATGCTCAGTCGTCGTGAGTGTCCAGCAGAAGGCCCAGGTGCCGCGTCCCCGCGCTTTCGACGATCAATTGCTCTAAGTCGAAATCGGAGAGACGCGTTTTTGCCCGTTTGCGAATGACCCTGATCGCGTCTGAAATAGACACTGGAGTGGTCTTGCTGTGATCATCAAGGTACTGACCGACTGCGATCACAGCGTCGACGTCAACGTTCGTTGGCAAGTCCCGCATGTGCCCCACCCTCCGCACTGTCGCGCTGCGCCAAAAGGCTCGCTGAGCAAACCCCTTGCCCCGACCCAGCGAGCCCACGCCCCGGTACGAACGGGCCGGTTTCCAGCCATCAGAGCTGGCAAAGCTGAGGGCAGCAATTCGGATGCCATGTTGGATGACCCAAAACGGAACGGAGGAGAAATCGGAAGAAAGCGCCCGCCCAGCTGGAGAGTTGAGCGGGCAATTGCGCCCGAGAGGGAAACTTGCTGATGGCCGTCGCGAGCCAATATCGCACTCAAGAGCCGATCTCACATCATCCGAATGGACGTTGAACGTGAGGCCGCAGGGTGCACGTTTAGGCAGCCGACCGTGACGAATGGCCGGTTAGGGCCTGGTTGCTGCGTCCCCCCCCGCGAACACCCCACCAGCGGCCGGGCCCGCCCAACGTTTGTCGCCAGATCCCTGCGAACGGCACCGTCACAATCCATGGCGCATTCGGTGTTGAGCTTGAAAGATGTCGTCGCCAGCGCTTCCCCGGTGGCCGATACCTCTGAGGCGGTGATTAGCGATCACTTGACTAAGAAAGATGGCGCGCCAGAATCTCAACATGGCGCGGGAAATAGACATCGGCGATGTTGTCGCCATCACGGCCACGGTGCGAAAGCGGATCGGCGAATGCGGTGCGCTGAACATCACCGGCAATCACTTCCCCTATTCCATCCTCGACCCGAAAGCCAAACCTGGCGACAAGATCCGGCTCGAAGGTGAGCGGCCGAGCCCATGGCCAAGGCGATTGGCGACAAGGTGCGAATCAAGGAGATCACGCCAAAGAAGATGCGGCGGTGATTCGAGCTTTCTCAAGTCCGATCGTTAGTGCCTGCCGAGCGCGGCGGCCAGTTCGGACGCGCGCGCAAGGATTTCACGGGACCTCTCTGTCAGCCGGCGGTTCTGCTCGATGAGTTCCTGAGTTTCTTTGATCCGGATGAGGCTTTGCCGCTCCCTCTCATCGAACTGCTTAACCCGCTTTTTGGTGTCGTTGATCTGTTGCATGACGATTTAACCCGTGAGGCTGGAAACCGTTCCCTGGGCCGGCGGCCGAGGCGCTGCACTTGAGCATCGTGAAGCCGTTCATTTCGCTGCAATGTGCGCATTACCGTGCAACACGGCACCTGGCCAAACTTAGAAGTCTTCCCGCATTGTTCCGCATGTCCCGCAACCGATCGGCCGGCAATTGCGACTGAGGAAGCGGCCGTCGGCTCACAGCCTCAGGTCAGCGTCACAACATCTTGCGACCACGACCATTTGCGGCGATCCCTTCCAGTTTGCGCATCACGGCTACATCTGCCATCGCAAACCCGCGAATGCTGCGGCAGATTTTGCGCGCTCGTCCTTGCCGCCGCCGGACCGGTGATGCACGGCGGTTTTCGGTTGGAACTGGCGTGACCGCACTGGCCGCCGGCCTGATCCTTCTTTACGGGCTTCCTCAGTTTGCCCTGGCCGGTCTTCATCCTCGGCGTCGCTTGTTTGCATCGCGGGTGGCGAGCGTAAGGGTTGGCGTCGCACAGATCGATCTCGTGGAATTGCGCAGGACCGGCAACGGGCAAACCCTCTCTCAACCCGAACCTCGGCAGGTCCTCGCTTCAGGCCAGGTTAATCGCCACGTTGCGCAGCAGCGCCACGGATTTGCGCATGCCTTCCATCGGCGACAACATCATGTCCTCGTGCTCGATGGAGAGCACATCGTCATAGCCGGCCTGCTTCAGCGCGGTGCAGAACTGCCGCCACCAGGTCTCGCCGTGGCCGTAACCCAGCGTGATGTAGTTCCAGGCGCGTTCGGCATAGAGCGTCGGCGGACGCGCATCGAGCACGCCATCTATGCCGGCGGGAATCGGTTCGACCCGCGTGTCCTTGGCATGGACATAGTAGATCGCCGAGCCGAGCTTGCGCACGGCGGCAATGGGGTCGGCGCCCATCCACATCGGATGGCTCGGATCGTAGTTGGCGCCGACGGTTACGCCGACGGCGTCGCGAAGCCGGAGCAGTGTCTGGACGTTGTAGACGGCCTGATAGCCGTGCAGTTCGAGGCAGAGCTTGCGGATGCCGAGATCATTCGAGAACTTCACCAGGTCGCGCCAGTAGGGAATAATGCAATCGTCCCACTGGTAGCGCTGGATGTCGGCGCATTCGGGCGGCCAGTCGGTGATGATCCAGTTCGGGTTGGCATCGCCCGGGCCGCCGGGCAGGCCCGACATCATGACCACGCGGTCGATCCCCATCAGGCTCGCCAGCCGGATTGTATCCTCTGTCACCTGATGGTGCTTCCTGCCCTGCGGTCCCGGATGCAGCGGATTGCCCGAGCAGTTGAGCGCCGCGATCGTCAGCCCATGATCCCTGACCTTGGCGACGAACTCGCTACGCGTCGTGGCGCTGCCCAGCATCGCCTGGAGATCGATGTGCGGCGCCGACGACCAGTTGCCGCAGGCGAACTCTAGCGTCTCCAGCCCAAGCTCGGCCGAGGCGGCGAGCATCTCGTCGAAGGAGAGGTTTCCCAGGCTGTCGGTGATCATGCCAATCTTCATGGAACGCTCCTGGTATCCTGCAACGCTCGATCAGAGCCCGACCGGCTCGAACCTGCCGGACTTGGCGGAGGCAAGCGCTGCCTCGCAAAGGATCATCGCCTTTCGGCCGTCGCTCGCGGTGACATCGGGCTTCCTGCCCGTCTCGACGCAAGAGATGAAATGGTCGATCTCGGCGGCGTAGGATTCGCCGTAGCGCTCGACGAAGAAATAGTACGGTTTGTCGCGCGATATGCCGTTGACGCCGGACATCTCGACCGAGGTCGGCAGGCGGTTACCGGCTTGCAGCATGCCGTCGGTGCCATGCACCTCGATGCGCTGGTCGTAGCCGTAGGCGGCGCGCACGCTGTTATTGATGTGGCACTGCCGGCCCGATGCAGTCCGCAGGATGAACATCGCGGTGTCGTAGTCGCCGAGCTTGCTGTATTGCGGCGCCACCAGCGAAGAGCCGGTGGCAAAGAGTTCGACTGGTTCCTCGCCCAGGAGATTGCGCGCCATGTCGAAGTCGTGGATGGTCATCTCGCGGAAGACGCCCCCACCCCCGGCCAGCGCTTCCTCGGTTTCGGGTTCGGGGTCGCGGCTGGTGATGATGACCTGCTCGACAGCGCCGATCTCGCCGGCGACAAGGCGCTCCTTCAGCGCCCGGAAGCTCGGGTCGAAACGTCGGTTGAAGCCGATCTGGAACGGCACGCCGGCCTTCTCGACCGCCGCCAGGCATTCATCCGTGCGCATGAGGTCGAGGTCGATCGGCTTCTCGCAGAAGATCGCCTTCCCCTTCGCCGCTGCCGCAATGGCAAGCTCGGCATGTGTGCGCGTCGCCGAGGCAATGAACACCATTCTCACCGCCGGGTCGTTCATGACTGTGTCGGTGTCGGCGATCTCGGCGCCTGTGATGGCCGCAATCGTGCCTGCGGCCTCACGATTGGGATCGATGATGTAGCGCAGCCGCACTTTTGGGTGGCGCGTGAGGTTGCCCGCGTGCACGCGGCCGATCAGCCCCACCCCGAACAGACAGACATCCATCATGCTTCGACTTTCCTGTCGAGCCGTCTCTCTTGCGAGACGGCCAATTCATGGTTCATTTGACGGCGCCCATGGTCAGTCCGCGCACCAGGTGCCGCTGCACCAGAAGCGCGAAGAAGACGATCGGCAGCGCGCCGATGACGCCGGCGGCCGCCATCGAGGCCCAGTCGGTGTCGATGCGGCCGATCAGCGTCGCGGTTCCGCGCGGCATGGTCATCGCCCTAGGCGTCGCCGTCAGTGCCAGCGCAAAGAGGAATTCGTTGAAGGTGACCAGCACGGCGAAGATCGCGGTGGCTGCGAGCCCGGGAGCCGCCAGCGGCAGCGTGATGCGGCGAAAGGCGCCGAAGCGGGAATCGCCGTCGACCATCGCCGCCTCCTCGAGATCAACGGGGATTTCGCGGAAAAAGCTCTCCATCATCCAGACGCAGAAGGTGACGTTGAAGGCAGTGTAGGTGGCGATCAGCCCCAGCCAGGTGTCAAGCAGGCCTAGGCTGAGCATCAGCAGATAGACCGGGATCAGGATGACGACCGGCGGGATGATGCGCAGCGTTAGCAGGAACAGGCCGACCTTGCGCTCCATGGCGAAAGGCAGGCGAAAGCGGGCGATCGCATAGGCACCCATGGCGCCAACGACCAGCGCGATCGCAACTGAGAAGAAGGTCACCACCAGCGAATTGGCGAGGTAGGAGCCGAACTGCTTTTCGGTGAACAGCCTGACGTAATTGTCGAGCGTCGGTACATGCGGGTAGAGCGTGCCTTCCTGCGTGATCTCCCGGTTGGACTTCAGCGAGGTCGAGACCAGCCAGTAAATCGGCAGCAGCACGACTGCCAGCACGAAGCTAGTGGTGAGGATGCGCGTCACACGAGAGCTCATGACGCGTCGATCCTGCGCAGGAGCCTGATGGCGCTGAAGGCGAGCCCGAGCACGACGAGGCCGACCGTCACGAACAACGCCGCCGCGTAGCCGGTCTGCTGGAACTTGAACGCGGTGTCGTAGCCGTAGATCGAAATGAGCCTCGTCGCTTCGCCCGGTCCGCCACGGGTCAGCACGAAGACCTGGTCGAAGGTGCCGAAGGCATCGATGGTCCTGAGCACGATGGCGACTGCCAGCACCGGCCGCATCATCGGGAAGGTGAGATCGGCAAAGACGCGCCAGGCGCCGGCCCCGTCGACGCGCGCGGCCTCGAACGGCACGTGCGGCAGCGATTGCAGGCCGGCGAGCAGGATCAGGAACATTAGCGGCGTCCATTCCCAGACGTCGAGGACGACGAGGCCGATGAAGGCATTGAGCGAGTTGCCGAGGATCTGCACCGCGCCGCCGCCCATGGCCTCGGACAGCGCCGTCAGCATGCCGGCGTCGCTGGCGTAGATCAGCCGGAAGACGATGGCGACAACAACCGGCGTGATCACCATTGGGGTGATCAGCACCGTCCTCAAAAGGCGAATGCCGCGAAACTCGCGCAGGCAGAACAGAGCCAGCGCAAAGCCGAGCACCGCCTCTACGGACACCGACAGCGCGACGAATTTCACCGTGACCCAGAGCGCGTTAAGGAACTGCGCGTCGCTCCACAGGCGCACATAGTTCTGGATACCGACGTCGGCGACCGGCGAGCCGTAGCGGTAGGCTCTGGTGCTGGCCCTGAGACCGTCCCACAGCGGATAGACAAGCACGCCCAGCACGACCGTCAGGCCCGGAGCCAGCATGAGATATGGGAGGGCGAGGTCGAGCCCCGCCCCCTGCAAGCGATATTTGCGCGCCTGCGTTGCGCTTTTCATCAGTAGTAACCGGCTGTGGCCAGGTAGTCCTTGACCTGCTTGGCGGCCGTGTCGAGCGAGGCACCGCCGCCGGAACCGGCCTGCAGCGCCTTGTTGAGCTCGATGCCGAGCAGTTCTTCGACCTTCGCCCAATCCGGTGTGCGCGGCCGGGGCAGCGCGCCGGCATCGAGCTGCTGCAAGGCAATAGGAATCAGCCGGTTGCCCGGTTTGGCGATGCCGAAGGCGCTGCGCTTGACCGGGATCGAGCCCGCTTCCGAGAGCTTGGCCTGGGTGTCGGCGCTGGTGTACCACTTCAGGAATTCGATCGCGTTCGCCTTGTTGGGCGCCGATTTCGGCACGCCGGCGATGAAGATGCCCATCTGGGCGATCGCCTTCTCCTGCTTCGGCACGACGCCGAAATCGAGCTTGCCCGCCACCTTCGTCTGAGCCGGATCGTCGGCCTTCAAGGCATTGCCGGAATACTGGATGATGGCACCGGCATCGCCGCCGAGGATCGCCGCACCTTCCTGGTCGGAGTCGAACTCGACCACGCCGCTCGGCGCGTTCTGCTTCATCGTGCCGACGAAGAAATCGGCCGACGCCTTGCCTTCCGGGGAATTGAAGATCGGGTTCCACTTGTCGTCGAAGAAGGAGCCGCCGAACGACAGGAAGACCGGATACCAGCTGGTCACGATCGGATTGCCGGAGACGCCACGGAAGACGACCGGATATTTGATCTTGCCGGCCGCCACACCTTCCTTGCCCTTGGCGATCACCTCGTCCCAGGTTTTCGGCGCGCCGTCCGTGTAGACGTCGTTGCGGTAGGTGAGCGTCTGCAGATCACCAACGAAAGGCACACAGATCAGCGTCGGTTTGGCGCCTTGGAAGCCCTTGACGCGCGGCCCTTCCCGCGGCGGCCAGTAGCCCATGTCGATCATCGAGCCGATCCAGTCCTTGTCGGCCCCGTCGACGCCTCCGGCGCCGAGATCCTCGAGCACGTTGGCCGCGCCGAACTGCGGCACCCAGGGATCGTCGAGCAGATAGAGGTCGTACTGGCCGGCGCCGCTCTGGGCGTCGGCGAACCACTTCTCCAGGGTCACGCCGTATTCGTCCTCGAGGAACTCGATGTCGAAGCCGGCCTCCTTGGCTTGGGGGATGATCTTCTGCTTGAATGGTGTCAGCCCGCCATCGGCGAAGGCGCCGATGATGACCTTCTTGCCGGCAGCGTTGGCCGGCATTGGCAGGCCGAGTGTGGTGAGGGCCGTGGTGGCGAGCGCCAGGCCAAGGCCGCCCTTGAAGACGGAGCGGCGAGTAAGTCTGCTTCTGCTGGAATGCGTCATTTCTCTCTCCCGTTGCTGTTGACCCTTTGGACGGCGGTGAGGCCGGCCGAATTGAAGAGACAGGCGTTCGCCGCATCGAAGGCGACGCTGATGTTTTCGCCCACCGAACCCCTGAAATCGCGGCCGGCACGCACCGAGACATTGCCGCCGTCGAGCCGCACATTGACCAGCGTCTCGTTGCCCATCGGCTCGACCACGTAGATCTCGCCCGGCAGTGCGCCCGGCGCACCAGGCTGGGCGATGCTGCAGTCTTCCGGGCGCAAGCCGATCTCGACGATCTCGGCCAGGCGGCATGCGGTGAGTCGCGCTCGCGCCAGCGGCACGATCCTTCCGCCCGCCATCACGCCTTGCTCGGCCAGCGTGACCGGCAGAATGTTCATCGGCGGATTGCCGACGAAAGTGGCGACAAAGCGGTTGGCCGGTCGGTCGTAGATGTCGATGGGCGGCGCCATTTGCTGAAGGTCGCCGCCATGCATGACGCCGACGAGGTCGGCCATGGTCAGCGCCTCGACCTGATCGTGGGTGACGTAGATGGTAGTGGCGCTGAGGCGCTGGCAGAGGCGCTTGATCTCGCCGCGCATGGTGAGCCGCAGTCGCGCATCGAGATTGGACAAAGGCTCGTCCATGAGGAAGGCTGCCGGATCCCTGACGATCGCCCGCGCCAGCGCGACCCGCTGCCGCTGCCCGCCGGAGAGTTGGCGCGGCCGGCGGTCGAGCAGGTGACCGATTTCGAGGATGGCGGCGACCTCGCCGATCTTGGCCTTGCGCGCGGTGTCCGGCGTGCCGCGGATCCACAGCGGATAGCCGATGTTCTCGGCGACCGTCATCTGCGGGTAGAGCGCGTAGCTCTGGAAGACCATGGCGATGTCGCGGTCGCGCGGCTGGAGGCGAGTGACGTCGCGCTCGCCGATGAAGACTTTGCCCGAGGTCGGCATGTCCAGCCCGGCGAGGATGCGCAGCGCCGTCGTCTTGCCGCAGCCCGATGGGCCGAGGAGCGCGAGGAATTTGTGATCCGGCACGGCGAGGTCGAGTGATCGCAGCACATTGAGTGCGCCGAAATTCTTGACCACCTTTCTATACAGGACCGAACTCATCGCCCTCCGGCGCCCCCGCTTGTGCCTCAGCCCTTCCGTTCGTCGACCGTGAAGCCGGCCTTGCGCGCCAGCTCGCGCAGATTGCGATAGCCCATCGTTGCGTAAGTCAGCGGATGCGCCCTGGCCGGATCCTGCTCGGCTTCCACGACCAGCCAGCCGGCATAGCCATTGTCGGCCAGCACCTTGAGCAGCGTCGCATAGTCGATCCCGCCATCGCCCGGCACGGTGAAGATGCCTTCCATCACCGCGCCCATGAAGCTCATGTCGGCGGCCCGCGCCCGCTTCAGCATCTCGGGTCGGACATCCTTGCAATGGACGTGGACGACGCGGCCGATGTGTCGACGCAGCAGGCTTTCGGGATCGCCGCCGGAGAAGGCGCAATGGCCGGTGTCGTAGAGCAGGCCGACCGCCTCGCCCGACCCCGCCATCAGCCTGCCGATCTCCTCGTCGGTCTCAATGATGGTGCCCATGTGATGGTGGAAAGCCATCCTGACGCCAAAATCGGCGAAGCGTTCGGCAAGCCGGGTAATCTTGGCGCCATAGGCCTGCCATTCATCGTCGGCGAGTTTCGGGCGCTGCGAGATCCGGTCATGGATGGCGCCGTGACGGCCGCGCGAGGTGTCGGCATAGACGACGTGCTTGGCGCCGAGGTCGCGCAGCAGCGTCAGATGCGGCAAGATGGCGTCGAACTCTTCCTCGATCTCTTTTTCGCAGATGCGGCCATCATACCAGCCGGAGATGAGCTCGAGGCTGTAGGGCTTGAGCGCCGCCTTCAAAGCCTCGCTTTGCCTCGGGAATTTGCCGCCGAGCTCGGTGCCGGCATAGCCGGCCTGGCTGGTTTCGGACAGGCAAACCTCAAGCGGCGTGTCGCCGCCCAGTTCGGGCACGTCGTCATTTGTCCACGTGATGGGGTTGATGCCCAGCTTGACGGCCATCGTATCTCCCGCTGGCGCAAGCTTCCGCAGCAATGGCGCTCCACCCGGGCAGTGGACGCTCTGCAGGCGGCATGTCTGGCGCGCTGTTCCCGTTTTTCTTTGCATCTAAGCGCCAATCTGTATCCATCGCGAGGGCCAGTTTGGGCGGAAGTGAAGGTGCCAGTTTCGCTTGCCGCCATCGTCGGCTAAGCTTGCCCTTCCTTCTTGTCCGGGGTGTTGCCGATGCAGATGTCGAGGCGCAGGCGCCAGGCCTTTCCGATGGAGGCGCTGCTGATCGAGCGCACCGTGGCCGAGCCGATCCAGCGCCAGCTCTATCGGCAGATCGCCGCGATGATCCGCGACAAGCGGCTGGCACCAGGATCGGAGTTGCCCTCCACCCGCGCGTTGGCTGATGATCTCGGCCTTGCCCGCAATACCATCGTCGGTGCCTACGACCAGCTGACGACGGAGGGGTATCTCACTAGCCGGCCCGGCGCGCGCGCCATCGTCGTCGACCTGCCGGCCAATTCGCCCGGGAGCGACAGGCGCAGCGCGTCCGCGTCCGCGACCGCCATCCGCCATCCGCTATCGATGCGCGGCGAGAGCTTGATGCGGCAGCCCTTCCACCACGGTGCGCCCGGCCGCTTCGCCTTCCACCCCGGCATGCCAGACGCGCAAAATTTCCCGTTCGGGGTGTGGGGGCGGCTCTTGGCGCGCCGCGCCACCTTCGGCGCCGACATGCTGTTCGGCACCTATCACGTCACCGGCCTGCCGGCGCTGAAGGAGGCGATCGCGAGCTATCTGGTGTCGGCGCGCGGTGTGCGCTGCCTGCCTGAGCAGATCGTGGTGACCACCGGCGCCCAGGCTGCATTCGACCTGCTTGCCAGACTGCTGCTCGACCCCGGTGACACGGTGTGGCTGGAGGAGCCGGGCTACTACGCCGCCAGGGCGACCTTCACGGTTGCCGGCGGCAATATTCTGCCGCTTACCGTAGACGGCGACGGCTGGCAGATGAACCCACCCGAGATCGCGCCGCGGCTGATCTATGTGACGCCGGCCTGCCAGCATCCGCTTGGCATCACCATGCGCATGGATCAGCGGCTGCGCCTGTTCGAGATCGCCGAGCGCCACAATTCCTGGATCGTCGAGGACGATTTCGACGGCGAGTACCGCTTCCAGGGACGACCGGTTCCGGCGATCCAGAGCATGGATTACGCCGAACGCGTTATCTATGTCGGCACCTTCGCCAAACTGCTGTTCCCGGCGCTCAGGCTGGGCTTCATGGTGCTGCCGCCGGCGCTCTGCGAGGGCATTCCGCATGCGCTGAGCACCACCGGCCAATTCGCTCCGCTGGTGCTGCAGGCCGCACTCGCCGACTTCATCGACGAAGGCCATATGAGCCGGCACCTAAAGCGCATGCGCCGCATTTATGCCGAGCGCCGCAAGCTGTTTCAGGATCTGTTCGCGGCGGAGCTTCCCGCCAACGTGACGCTCTCACCGGCCGAAGCCGGCATCCAGCTCGTCGCGCATCTGCCGGCAGATTGCGACGACCGCGCGGTCGTCGAGGCCGCCGACCGTCTCGGCGTCAACGCCTCGCCGCTATCCAAATATTACTGGTCGACCTCAGGCAACGGTTTGGTGCTCGGCTACGCCGCCTGCAACAAGGTGCAGACGGAGGCAGGCATGCGCAGGTTGCGGCAGGCAATCGAGCAATCGCGGATTCTGTACTGAGCCTCGGCTGTTCTCCGCCACGAGCGGACTTCCTCCGTGCGACTTCTATCATGACCGGCGGCACGTCGGCTTCATCACGTTGGACGGATCGCGCAGTCAGATCGTCTACGACTGAGCGTCTCAGGGGACGGTTCTCTCACGTCCTCAGAAGAGAAAAGCCCGCTGTTGGAGGCCTACCGACCGGACCCGCGCTTTCCAGCCGTAGCGCCCTTGGTCGACCTCGGAGGATTGGCCGCTTCGATGATTCGCAAAGCTTCTTCTGGAGTAATCCCGCACATGCGGGCATAATAGGCGGCTTCCGTCTGAACCTCGTCATCTAACGGTAGTGCAATAATCGTCTGCTTTGCTTTGTGCTTCGCCCTTTTTCCCATTTCAGGAATCGTATCACATTTCTGATATGGAGTATCAAATAGGGCAATGCATCAGTTTCAAGCTCTGTGGGGGACTAATTACTGGATGATCCGCCCTGCGGAACGCCCCATTCACCATGTGCCGGCAATCGCATTGTGAGCGCCGCCCCTAGGCATAGCGTGAACCGGCACCCTCTCCGGTGCACCCCCACAGCGCTAGTGCGCCTCAAGCCGCTGACGTTGCCTGAAGCAGACGACTTGGCGCCCCACATTCCCCCTGCCAAGTCGTCTGCCTCCTTCTTGCGTGCCAGCCCGCTCACTCTGACGAGCTACCTTGCGGCTCCAACTCCGGGAGCTTTGCGATGGCACGCGTTGAGAACGAACGATCCGATTAAGATTGACGATTGCGGAACTCGCCGATCCAGACCGCGTAATCGCTGCCTGCATCGAGATCTATGGTTCAGAAGCAGCGACTGCCGCAGCCGCCTGTGCGCTTGAGGCACATTTTGCCGGCCGTGGTCCTGACTACTGGTTCTCGTGTCAGGCCTATCGAGAACTTATGGCCACCGGCACCAGGCCCGAGCACGAGCCGTTGGAGATGGAGACCTGAGGATCCGAGGCCTGCATCTGGTCCGCCGCCTCTTTAGCCGGTGCGGGGAAACATTTCGCGTCTCCGCAAGTTCTTTTCCTAAATTCGAGGACTAGATGTTTCATCCCGACCTTTAATGGTGCATTATTTTCCCTGGAGTGGAAGGAGGCACTATGGGCCAGGTTCTGCATGGG
>NZ_VFVX01000046.1:0-28913 GCF_006442395.1 Mesorhizobium sp. B2-3-5
GGCGAAGGCAAGCTGACCGACCGGCGGCCGTTCCGCGCCCCGCATCATTCGGCCTCGATGGCGGCGATGGTCGGCGGGTTGCGGGCGCGGCTAGGCGAAGTGTCGCTGGCGCATCACGGCGTGCTGTTCCTCGACAAATTTGGGCTGACTTGCCGAAGCCGATCACGTCCATGCACATCATGAAGAATGCAGCGGTGAAGCTGCCGCGGCTTATCTTCGACCACGTCGCCCAGATGGACGCCGGCAGCTATTGGTTCGGAAGCGAAAGCCCGGCCGAAAGTCGAAGCCTGGTCAAAACTAGCCTAGAGCTGACACTCCAATTTCTTCCATAAGCACACGCAATTCGGGCTGTGGCGCGACCCAGAAAGTTCGAAAGGCCTCCAGAACCCCAGTCGATGGCCAACTGTAGAATCGCCTGTCGACCGCTTTGGGCCGAAAGAAGGCGTCACCGACCAACGAACGCGAGCGTCTTTGCTGTCATCGCGTCAAGAACTGGCGAAGACGTTCCGAGCGACTCGCGCTGAAGACTTCCTCGGGCCGCCCCTCCTCTTCAACAATTCCCTTGTGAAGGAAGACCACCTTACTCGACACTTCCCGCGCGAAGCCCATCTCGTGCGTGACCACGAGCATGGTCCGACCTTCTTGAGCCAGCGCGCGCATCACTTTCAGGACCTCGCCGACCAGTTCGGGATCGAGGGCGGATGTCGGTTCATCGAACAGCATGACGCGGGGGCGCTGGCCCAGTGCTCGCGCGATCGCGGCGCGCTGCTGCTGACCGCCGGAAAGATGTATCGGATAGTGATTTAGCTTGTCGGCGATGCCGACCTTGGCCAACAGTTCCTTGGCCTCCTCGACACATTCAGCGCGCGAACGGCCTTGGACGTGGATGGGGGCCTCGATCACATTCTCCAGCACCGTCTTGTGCGACCACAGATTGAAGCTCTGAAAGACCATGCCGACATGGGCGCGCAGGCGGTCAACCTGCGTCCGGTCGGCAGGCTTCGGGCCGGCTTTCGTCTGCGTCATGCGGATGACCTCGCCACCGATGGAGATTTCGCCTCCGGTCGGAGTTTCCAGCATGTTGATGCAACGCAGCATCGTGGACTTGCCCGAACCCGACGATCCGAGGATCGAGACGACATCCCCGTCGTTGGCGTCGAGCGAAACGCCTTTCAGCACTTCGAATGCCCCGTAGGCTTTTCGCAGGTCGCGGATGCGGACGGCTGGCATCATCGGGGCTGCCGGCTCGTGCTGTTGTGGCTGCAAGCTCATACTGCATCCTCTCTCTCGACGACGCCCGGTGTCGGCACGGGTCTTAGATGCGGCGTCAGCCAGTATTCCAGGAGATGGATGACGCGCGTTATGGCGTAGTTGGTGATCAGGTAGATGCTTCCCGCGACAATGAAGACTTCAACCGCCCGGTAGGTTTCGGAAATCAGCTTGGCCGCGAGGCCGGTGATTTCCATCATGGTGATCACCGAAGCCAGTGCCGTCGCCTTCACCATCAGGATGATTTCGTTACCGTAGGCCGGAAGAGCCTGGCGGATGGCAAGGGGCAGCACGATGCGCCGGAACACGGTGATGCGACTCATGCCACAGGCACGGGCGGCCTCTGTCTGGCCTTCGGGCACGGAACGCAGGCCACCCCTGATTATCTCGCTGCCATAGGCGGCTGTGTTCAGCGCAAGCGCGATGATGGCGCACCAGTAAGGCTGCCGCAGCATCGGCCACAGCACACTGTAGCGAACTGTCGGGAACTGACCGAGGCCGTAGTAGATCAGAAAGATCTGGACCAAAAGCGGCGTCGAGCGAAACAAGAAGATATAAGCCCGCGCGATCCACTCGAATGGGCGGATGCCTGATAGACGCAACAAAGCCAGGATGAGGGCAAGGACCATTCCGAGCCCCACCGAGATGAAGGCCAGTTGCAGGGTCAAAGGGACCCCTGGCAGCAGTCGGAGAAAGGCACTCAGAAAGAAGGAAAAGTCCATCACCCTCTCCCGAGCCCGCGGGTGAAGTGTCGTTCAGCGATTTGCAGCGCCCATCCCGAGGCGGAGGAAATGAGCAGATAGAGGATCGCCGCCGCCAGAAAGAAGGTGAAGGGCTGCTTGGTCGAGCCCGCGCCGATCTGAGACTGGCGCAGGATTTCGACAAGCCCCGTCACCGAGATCAGCGACGATTCCTTGAGCACGAGCTGCCAGATGTTTGCCAGGCCAGGCAAGGCGAAGCGCAATGTGAGCGGCGCGATGATACGCCGAAACGCGAGCGCTCGCGACATGCCCGTGGCGTAGGCTGCGTCGATCTCTCCACGCGCTACAACCTGGTAGGCGCCACGGAAGACTTCCGTGTGATAGGCGCCCGAGACGATCGCAATCGCCAGGCAGCCGGCGAAGAAGGCCGGCAGGCTGAGGAAGCCATTGGCTCCAAAGACCCGGCCGATGGGTGTCAGGACGGCGCTCGACCCGAAGTAGAAAAGATATATCACCAGAAGGTCGGGGATTCCGCGCAGAACCGTCGTATAGCCATCGGCGACCGAGCGGACGACCCTGCCTCCGGAAATCTTCGCCCACGCCCCAAACGTGCCTATTATCGCCCCGGCGATGAAGCCCGCCGTTGCCACCGCGATCGTCATGGCGCTTGCCGCCGCCATGGCGGCACCCCAGCCGCCGGGTGCAAAGCTGAAGACGGTCATCAGCCCGAAGTCATTCACGACCAGCCTCCTGCGAGACTTTGCGGTCAGGAATGCGCGTCGTTGCTAGCATGTCGTTGGTCGAGAAACGGGCCGGACTGAGCTCAGCTATCGGAATGGCGCTTTCGCCAGTGGCGACCAGATCGGCGATGATCGAGCCGACGATGGGGCCGAGCTGGAACCCGTGCCCGGAGAAGCCGAAAGCGTGCCATAGATTGTGGGCGACCTGACTGGGACCGATCACCGGTATGACGTCTGGCATCAGGGCTTCCAGTCCGGCCCAGCTTCGCACGATGGTCGCGCGGCGCAGGATCGGGAAAAATTCGCAGACGGTCTGGGCGCTCACCACCATTCGGTCGGCGACGGTATCAGCCGTCTCGTTATTCAGGTCAGGATCGCCGAGAACCCCTCCCCCGATGACAACTGTGCCGGCTTGCGTCTGTTTGAACGAAAGCACCCGGTCAATGCCGATCACCACGGGGTCGATGAAATGGGGCATGCGAGACGTCACCATCAGGGTCGAGGCAAAATGGGTCTTGGGCAGGTGCTCGCCGATCATTTCGGCGACTTGCCACGCCCACGCCCCCGCGCAGTTGATCAAAATATCGGCCCTGAAGACGCCGCTCTCGGTCGCCACCGTCCAGCCGCGATCACCCTGCTCAAGTCCGGTCACGCGTGTCCGCTCCATGAGGCGGACGCCAAGCTGCTCGGCGCGCAGACGAAAAGACTGTGTCGTGCGGAACGGATTGGCATGACCGTCCCGGCGCGAGATGATCCCGCCACGGCAGATATCGGCGATGGCAGGAATCAGACGCCTGAGTTCTTTGGCGTCGATCACTTCCTCAAACTCGTGGCCGAGCGAGCGCATTTCGGCCACCCGCGTATGGCACCATTCCATCTCGGCTTCGGTCTCGGCGATGCCTATCTGACCGACGCCGCCGATGAATTCGCAGTTCTTTGCCAGCTCCGGACCGAGCAGGTCGTCCAGGCGCTCCCAGGCGTCCATTGCCGCTATGGATAACGGCACTTCGGCTTTGTGGCGCATCAATTGCCGTATGCCGCCCGCGTTGACGCCGGAGGCGTGGCGACCGACGGTGTTTTTTTCCAATAGGATTGTACGCAGGCCCCGCAGCGCAAGGTGGAGCGCCGTGCAGCAACCATGGATGCCACCGCCAATCACGATTGCGTCTGTCGCCATCATTGCGGCATCCCGATCCGTCTCATTGTGTCGCTTCTGCTTCTCATCGCTCAAACGCGCTGGCTCGGGTCGCCGTCGGCACCCAATGGCGACGGTCTCAAATCGCGTTCGGCGTTGCCGAGCTCGGCAAGCTGAGCGACTGGCAGCGGCTTCACCGGCAGGCGCAACCGGTAGTAGCCGACGGACTCCATGTCAGTTTCGAGGCTCTGCGCCAGGATGCGGGCGACGGTGGCCCCGCACATGCGGCCCTGGCACTGTCCCATGCCGCATCTGGAGAATGACTTGAGCTGGTTGATGTCAGTGAAGCCCTCGGCAACGAGCGCGCGCAGATCGCCAGCTGTTACCTCCTCGCAGCGGCAGGCGATTGTCTCGTTCGCCAACCGGCGCACCGCTTCGTTAGGGCGATAAGTGTTGTCGAGGAACGCACGGAACCGGGCATCCCGCTGGAGATGTTGACGCTCGGGACGCGCGCGCTCGTCGCGTTCGGCCCGCGAAATGCGACCGATGCGGCAGGCCGCATCAAGTGCAGCCAGGCGTCCACCATGCACCGCCGCTCTGGCGCCGGAGATACCCGCGCCATCGCCCGCCACGGCCACCAACTCCGCGCTCGTTACACCCCACTCGTCCGTCCAGGGACGCCAAGCCATCTGGGCGGCGTCCCAAACATGCCTGCAGCGCAGGCTTGCGGTGATCTGGTTGTTGGGGACTACACCCTCATGCAGAAGCAGAAGCGACGCAGGCAGCCGGCGCCTCTTCCCGCGGCCCTCGAAGGTTACGGCCTCGACGCGCGAGCCGCCTTCGGCCGCAACGTTGCGGCCGCTGAAGACGGGGATGCGGGCCCTTCGCAGCGCAGCCATCCAGGACAGGCCCTTCAGCAGATCGCCAGCAAAGCCTGGCAGCACTGGGAGAGCAGTGAGCCCCGTCTCGAGCAGTCCCTTTCGCGATGTGTCGATGACGCCAGTCAGGGGCGCGCGGGCCTTCATGAGCTGAAAGGCGACGAGATAGGTAAGCGGCCCCGAGCCGGCGATGACAGTTGGCCTGTCCGGCACCACGCCGGACGCCTTCATAAGCGTCTGCGCCGCACCTGCTCCCATGACGCCGGGCAGCGTCCAGCCTGGAACCGGAAACGGACGCTCGACCGCGCCAGTCGCCAGAATGATCCTGCCGGCTCTCGTCAGATAGGCTCGGCCCTTTTGCGATACGCCGAGCTTGCCTGCAGCAGTAACCTGCCAGATCGAGCTTAGAGGTTCGTATGCAGCGCCGCTGCTGCGGAACCGCTCCACCAGCGCAAGTCCCTTGGCGTGGTCGGCGCCGAGAATATCGCTCAAAGCGTCGAGCTTGCGGCTGTTGGCTTCTATGTTCCGATAGATCTGTCCGCCCGGCGTCGGCTGTTCGTCGAACAGTATTGTTTCCACGCCGAGTTCCGCGGCAAGTGCGGCAGCCGCGAGGCCTGCCGGGCCGCCGCCGACAATGGCAAGCTCACAGTCTGTGCGCGGGGTATCGGTCATACGGCGTCGAACTTTCCCGTGCCCAGTTGCGATCGCACCTGGGATCCTTCTCTAACCGGGACCAGGCAGGCCTGCTGGTCGGCCCGTCCATCGATCTCGACCAGGCAGTCGAAGCAATTGCCGATCATGCAATGGGGCATGCGATCGGTCCCACTGACCGGCGTCGTGCGGAACCGCTCAACGCCTGCCGCGAGCAACGCCGCCGCAATGCTGTCGCCTGGCCGGCAACGCAATGGCCGTCCGTCGAAGTAGATCGTCGTGGTCAAATCATCGGCCCGGAGTCGTCTAAACATGCTGGGGCTTCCGAGCAGGCGCTGATGGCTGGGTTTGGCGTCCAAAGAAGCGGGCTGGCCGAAAATCCTGGAGCGCATCGTTGGCCGCCTCTCCCGCGAGTTCGGCGGCAACCACCTGGCCGAGCCAAGGCGCAAGCGTCGCTCCGCTATGGGTGACAGCTGCATAGTAGCCGCTGACTTCCGGGACCGGACCGACGGCCGACACGCCGTCGCCTGGGATCGCGCGATGCGACAGCCGCATTGCCTCGGGCGTGGCGCCTGCGAATCCCGGATAGATGCGCGATGCGCGCTCAATCATGGCGAGGGCAGCGGGGTAGGTATCGTGCGAACTGCTTTCGAGCGTGAACGCTTGTTCGTCGTGCTCGCTGTGCAGCATGATGCGACCCGCGCCATCGGGCCGCATGTTGACTGCACTGGTGCGGACCACCCGTCGCACACCCGAATGGGCGGGGGCGGTCACAACGAGAAGGCCGATCGTGGGAGCCAGCGGGAAGGTCAAGCGCACGTCCTGACCGAGATCGTTTGCCCATCGGCCAGTGCAGTTGACGACCATGTCCGCGCTGATCGTCTTTGCCGACGCGGTCCTGACGCCCGTCACCTTGTCGCCGCTCAGGTCGACGCCAGTGACGGTCTCGCGGCGCAGCTTCGCTCCCAGGTCGCGGGCCTTGCCGAGGAAGAATTCGATGTAGACGCTGGGGTCCACCCAGCCTTCGTCGGCAAAATAGGCAATCTTGGCGTCGCCTGAAGCGTCCCGAGCGAGCGCCGGCTCTAGCCTGTGCAACCGGTCTGGCGAAATCCATTCGGCCGCATAGTTCCATCCAATCAGGCGTTCGACGCGCTCATCGAGTTCTTGTGCCTCATGCGCGTTCGAGCGCCATTCGACCGCCCCGCCGCCATGGAACCAGGGACGCGCGCCGAATTCATTTTCGAGCTCCCGGTGCGCGCGCATCCCCAGCGCATTGATCAGGTGGTAGTTGTAGGGGGTCTTTTCGTTCGCGTTGGTCCAGGCAAAGCTCGAACCACTTGTGCCGGCGCCCGGATGGTCGCGCTCAACAATAGTCACGATGTGGCCTCGTTCCGCGAGGCGATAGGCTATCGACGTGCCGAGGAGCCCGGCACCCACTATGACAAACTGGGTCATGCTATCAATTTTTCCGATGGACAAGATGGGCGGGCCGCACCTTCGCGCCCGCCCGGCTGAACTCAATCCTTGGGCGTGATATCGACCCCGAACCACTTCTCTGTCAGGGCGCGGTTGAACCCGTCGGTGTTGACCTCGGCAATGGCCGCGTCGAACTTTGCCTTGAGCGCGGTGTCGTCTTTGCGCATGGCCACGTTGGCCGTACCGCTGCCGAGAACGCCTTCGATGAATGTGGGACCGGCAAGGGTCGCGCCAGCCAGGTCTGGCTGCTTCATGGCGGCCTTCAGCATGGTGATATTGCCCATGACCAGGTCGACGCGCCCGGCGGCGAGGTCGAGGTTATGTTCGTCCGTCGTCTTGTATTCACGGATCTCGACCAGTTCTTTCAACTCGGCCGTGGCGAACGTCGCGGCTGTCGAGGAGCCCTGAACGCCGAGCACCTTGCCTTTCAGCGCCGGGGCCATCGCCGCGATCGCTTTCTTGGCGCCTTCGGGATCCTTCTTCAGGCTGTAGTCGACCCGGGGGCCAAGTTCCGAGGCCAGCGGATTGTCCTTCATCATCATGAAGGCGTTGGGCGCCTTGGCGTAAGGCACTGAGAAAGAGGCCACCTTCTGCCGCTCGGGCGTAACCGACATGGACGCGATGATGGCGTCGAACTTTCCGGCATTGAGCGCGGGCAGCATGCCATCCCAGTCCTGGGCGACGATCTCGCAATCGGCCTTCATGCGGCGGCACAGTTCCTGGGCGAGATCGATCTCGTAGCCCGCGAGCTTGCCGTCGGAGGACATATAATTCCAGGGCGCATAGGCGCCCTCGGTCGCAATGCGTATCTTCGACCATTGGCCGGCTTCATCCGCACGCGCGGCTCCGGTGAGGAAAATCAAGGCGCTCGCCGCGAGGCCCATCCATCGTAACAGTCCCATTTTCATTTTACCCTCTTTATGATTGGCTGCGCGCGAAGGGGCCGCCTCGATCCGTCGATCGAAAGACAGTGACGCAATCGCGTTAGTCTCTGCGCAGTGCTCTTTGCGAACGCCGCGATGGCCAATCGCGGTGCCAATTGGCTGGATGCTTCTTCCAGCAGGTGGAGAATAAAGCGAAACTCGGGGCAATTGACAAATATGAAAAGGTGCATCCTCTATAGGTTTTTCCTATGAAGCCCGGCGCGCAGAAAATGAACTACAGACAGTTGCAAGCGTTTCGCGCTGTGATGGATGCGGGAACAGTGATTGGTGCCGCCAATCTCCTGCACATTTCGCAGCCTTCCGTCAGCGCCCACATTGCCAATCTCGAACACACGCTGAAGATCCAGCTGTTCGTGCGGCAGGGCGGCCGGTTGGCTCCGACCGCGGAGGCCTACCTACTGCACGAGGAGGCCGGGCATATCGTCAGGGGCATGGCGCGATTGCGGCGTCTGGCGGCCGACATCCAACAGCTAGAGGCGGGTCGGTTGATCATCGGCGCTTATCCGGCGCTGTCCAGTTATGTGCTACCCCGCTTTGTCGGGGTGTTCGCCCGGCACCACCCCAAGCTGCGGCTGTCGCTGGAGCCGGAAGCGTCCGTGCGGATCGCAGAACTCGCTGCGAGCAAGCAACTCGACATTGGCTTGATGACGATGCCGGTGATCGACCCGGCGACCACCTGCGATCTCATCTTCGAGACGGCTTCGGTCTGCGTGCTGCCAGCGGGACATCCCTTGAGCGAGAAGGAGGCGATCGAAGCCGCTGACATCCGCGACCAAAGCTTCATCGCACTTGGGCGCGAGGACGGCTCGCGCCAGGCCGTCGACCGCAGCTTTGAGGACGCGGGAGTTCGCGTCGAGGTGCGCTTCGAGGCTCATTACAGTGACGCCGCTTGCGCTCTCGTGGCCGAGGGGCTTGGCGTCTCCATCGTCGACAAGTTCTCTGCGGAAAGGTGGCGCGGAACGCTCGCCATCAAGCCGTTCCTTCCCTACGTGCCCTGCCATGTCTATCTGACGCGCAGCCGCACGCATATGTCGTCCCTCCTCCAAGAGCAGTTCGAGCGGGAGTTCCGCGTCTATCTGGAGGAGCACTTTTCCTAAACCGCCATCAGCGGCTCCAATGAGCAGCAAGGACATAAGGGGGTTGGCCTCATCGTGGGGGAATTTCCCGTTTGGGGGCGCGGATGAGACCGTTGAAGTGACTGAAGTGCGGCGCAAAGCTGTCGTTAAGAACACTTGGGTGTCAAACGGCCCTTTAATTGCGGGTAGTTGCCAATCCGGATCGCATTGCCATCGCCGGGGTCACGGTCCTTTCCGAGGTCGAATGCCTCATGATGATGTTCGGGTCGGGCGCCTCAACGTTTCCAACGAGATGCAGATGAACTGCTGTCAGCCGTTTGACCGAGGTCGCCGCAACCACCGTCCCGGCAGGGACATCACGAGTTCGGAGATGATAGCAGCCCGAGAACTCGTTTGGGGATGGAGTCGACTAAGCCATCTTTTCGTTACCCCACTCAAAGCTGGTGCCGTCAATCCAAATGCAATGAAGGAGAACCGCAGTCATGGCTTGCTGACGTTCTCGCCCGCATCGCGGACACGCCGATCACCAGGCTGGAGCAACTGCTTCCATGGAATTGGACATTCAAGACGCTGAGCGCTCAGGCGGCCTGACCTGCACCCGGTCGCAAAGCTGAGACTTAGCGCGCCACAAATGACAAGCGGCTTTGCCTGCCTCTTGATCCGTTCTTGCAATGAGCGCACCAAATTCCCTTGCTTGGCGATTGTAGGGCGGGTTTGCCGCATCGCGGACAGACCGTTAGAATTGAGCCAGTTTTATAGGTCATTGCGCACTCCCTATCGCGACAAGAATAAGCTCACACGCCTTCATAACGCTAACAGCATTGTTCCTGGACTCTCCATTCGTAAGGCGGCCTTCCGGACGCTTACGTTTCATGGCCCTGCAGGCGGTCTGAAAACCGCTTCCTTCGCCGAGCGGTGAGAAGCTGATGGCTTTCTACGAGCGCGCTTCCGGCGGCTGGGTGCATCCAACTATTTCAGGGTTGGCCGCGTTCGTCAGGATATACCTCCGGAACTTCTAGACGACATCTGGAAATCCTGTGACCCTTTCCTCAAGGTCTGCGACAATCTCGGGGAACGGCTGATGGGCAATCCGATCTTCAAGTCGTGCAACGTCAATATCGGAACGATCGATTTGCACGACGCATGGGCATCCACCATTTCAAGCTCTACCGAAGGGGTCCGTGTTCCCATTGGAGAGGTGTACGTGGCCGCGACGCACCAAAGGGCGAGTTCGGCGTCTTCTAGCTCAGATGGCAGCTATATCCCGTATCCATACAAAATTCGGGCCCAGCCTTTGCTCACCTGCAGGCGATCGGTTTCCTGCCCAAAAGGCCAACGATCGCCGATGTGTCGGCAATCATCTGCTCGCTCGCTCGTGTTTGAAGAAATCGATCGCTATCCCCGGATTTCATGCACCGGAATGGGTTCTGTCGCAACTCGAACTGGGGTCACAACGGGAGCGTTGTACGCCCGGCTCACCCGGCGAGGATGTTCGAATTGCTCAGTAATTGATGCGCTTTGGCTTGAAGGCAAACTCGCATGGGAGCCCTCTCGATGCGGGAGAATGGCCTTGGCGCTTGCATCTCAGATCTCGCGCACCTCGGAAAGCCCGGCCTGCTTTCCGGTGACACAGGATCGCAGGCCGGACCATACACTGTTTGAGGGACCAGTGCAGTCGGGATAGTGCTTCCGCAGCGCGTGAACCGCAAGGTTGCATCAAAGTTGGTGCTAAACCGTACAAATGTCCACCCAGCACCTCGCGCCTAAAGCACTGCGCCCGGCAATATTGGAACGATGCCGCATTTCGATGGCTCCTTGAAATTGCCGCGCCAATGATATGTTAGACGAAATTGGAAAATGTCAGACAGGGAGGCTGCGTTGTAGCGAAGGCAGCAATGAAGAAACACACAAGCGGCGGCGCCAAGAAGAAAGGACGTGCTGGCATGATCGGAACGACGACGAAGCCTGGTGAGCCATTCCTGAAGACCGGCAAGTTCGTTAGCGTCAGCAGTGCTCGTTTCGAGGCCATCATGAAGGCTGCGGAAAACTCTGGTCTGCTGGGCGACAAGAGCAGGCGAATCGGCAGTCGTATCAGCCCCGCGCTTGTCGAAAAGGCAAAGAAACAGACTGGTATTGCGACTGATACAGACTTGATTGAATTCGCACTCGCTAGTGTTGCGCTCTATGACGATTTCGGACAGTCGTTTAGAAAGACGAGAGGAACCGTTGATCCGACGCTGAAGCTTGGATTCTGACTTGGCGGACTTCGATTTCGAAATATCGATTCGCTGGGCACGGTTCGCTTTCCAAAAAGGCTTGTCTCGCCGCAACGATGACGAGTTGCCCTTCCTCGTTGACACTGCCGAGGCAGGGCAGGAACTCATGCTTAATACCTGTGTTTACATCGATGGCTTGCAGGGCCGCGCGCCTGATGTTGTTGCGGACTTGCTCGATCTCCGCTTGGGCAACCACTCGACGGTTGCCGTTCAGGAACTCATGCACACGGTGGATGTGCTGGATCCCAAACATCCCGGCACTAAGGGGGGCGATCAGGCAAATCGGCAGCACCATCAAGCACATGCATGCACATCGTATCTTTGCACCCGATCCCGATGTGCTCCGCGGGCGGCCCTGCTTTCGGGCATTTTATGTCGGCTTCAGGCCTACCAAAAAGATGCCTGTCCTCGCGCACTTCACGACCGTGTTAAGTTCCTGCAGGCACAAAAAACTCGGCTTCAGCTAATACCGACCGGGCGGGTTCTGTTCTATCGTCCGAAGTAATCCGCAGCCTCTTCGCATAAAAGATGCGGCCTGGAATGTCCAAAGCGCAAAGCTGGTATCGTATGCTTCAGATACTGACATTCGGTCAAATGACTTTAGAGAGAGATGAATACGCGTCCACAAAGTCGTAGTCTGCTTCAACGGTTCGCCGTGTTGCTCATCCTGGCCGGCGGCACTGCCTTGGGCGGAGGCTCTATCGCCATGGCTGATGCGCCGCCGCAATACGACCATGTAGTGGTCGTGGTCATGGAGAATCACTCCTTCGAGCAGATCGCGCAGCCGGGCGCTGCTCCCTATCTGCAGACCCTGGCGAGGAACGGCGCCCTATTCTATAATTCGCATGGGGTCGCTCATCCCAGCCAGCCCAACTACCTGGCGCTGTTCAGCGGCTCGACCAACGGGGTGCGCGACGATGGCATCCACGAGATTGCCGGGTCCAACCTAGCCGAGCGCCTTCAGGCTGCCGGCAAGGCCTTTGTGGGCTATGCCGAGCCCGGATCGCCCCGCAAACACAATCCGTGGGAATCCTTTGCCGACGCCAGAGGAGCCGGAAAATCACTGACCAAATTTCCGCGCGACTATGCGCGGCTGCCGGCGGTCAGCTTCGTCATCCCCAACCTGGCCAACGACATGCATGACGGCACGATCATGAAGGCCGATGCATGGCTGAAGGCCCATTTGCGCACCTATGCCATCTGGTCGCGCAAGCACAACAGCCTGCTGATTGTAACCTTCGACGAGGACGATGGCGGTCTTGAGAACCACATATTCACGGTGTTTTACGGCGCTGGTATCAAGCCCGGCCGTTACGCCGACAGGATCGACCACTACACATTGCTGCGGACCATCGAGGACATCGAATGTATAGCGCCGCTGGGTACCACCATCGTAAGAACGGCGATCGGAAGCGTCTGGAAAGAGCCGTAGGATGTTTGAGAGCTATGCCGCAGCCCGTGTTGCGAACCGTTTTCAGGACATGAAAGAGCTGGAGCAGGAAGCCACGATGTAGTGCCGTGCGCGGCATCACTTACGTTGTCGTCAATGGTGCCCAACTTCGAGAGGCGGCACCGACCTCGCCGACACGGAGGCAACGATCGCCGCGACCAAGGACTGCAACGCCATTGTGCATTTCGGCGGCGCGCCCCTCGAATGCGAATGGCAGACGATCCTCGATTCCAGCATCCGCGGTTCCTACCACATCTACGAAGGCGCTCGGAAACATGGCGTCAAGCCAGTTTTGAAGTCTGAAAGGCGGATTTACTTCCTGATGATCCAATCCACCAAGCCGGACTCGACCCGCTCGCACCCGGTAAACTCGTAAACCAGGGTCTGAGCGAGATCACGCCATTGACACTCCGGTGCCTTCATTTCCAAGACCAAATCCTGAAAGACCTTGCGGAGAATGTCTGCATCGAACGCGGATACCGGGTGGTGTTGCTCAACCTCCCTTAACGCTTCGTCCATCTTGCGCTGGCGAAACCGCTTTAGAAGGTCTCGTGATGCCGCGATTACACGCCGGGTTTGAGCTATATCGAAGCGTAGTGAGGCAATATCAGCCCTGGATCGATGCTGCGACCCGAAGGTGGCGTCAATCATCGTCCGCGCCACGTCTTTATGGCCCTCAACCACCGCTACCTCCCTTTAGCTAAGGTTGTATTTACTCCTTCAGAAGCGGGACTTCAAAGGGATTCAAAGGTCGGTTAGGGACGAAGGGGCACCCGACAGCCCAAGTTCAGGGTCTTCACCGCCGGCCAGAAGCGCACATGCCTCCTGCCGCCTACTTTGAAGTGTCGGGCGGGATATTCCGGGACATGACGATCCATGATTTCGACCTGGCGCGCTTCATGCTCGGCGAGGGACCTGTCGAAGTGTTCGCAACCGGCGCCCGTCTGGTGATCCGGAATTGGTGGATCGAACGGGCGACTGGGACACTGTCGTGATGAAGACGGCAAGCGGGAAGTAGGCCATCATCAACAATTCCCGTCGGGCCGTCTGCGGATATGCAACGTGTCGAGGCGTTCGGTTCAGCCGCACGGCGATCTCCGAAAACTGCCGCGCGCACGGTGCCAGGATCTACGGCCGACGGTTCATGGACAAGCCGAGCCCTATCTGCATTGCCTCATCGAGCGCTAGCAGGTGGCCTTCAACGCAGAAATTGACGCCTTTGCCGATGCCAGATCGCAGAGCGCCGCGTCGTGACCGCCAGCGAGATCGGATAACGCCATTCGCACTCGGACTGGACAAGCGGCTTGCCTGTTTCGCGCGTTGTTTCGTCGGCGATGGCGTGAGGCGCAGCGGCGCGCTCGAACGCGGTTTTTTTGCCCGCCAGGCGGTAAGCCCACATTCCGCGACCGACAGCGCTATCCTGCGCATCCTCAAGCAGCAGATTTTTGGGTAAGCCGAATCGACAACATTGCTGGCGAAAGCTGCGAATGCATTGCTGCAGATTGTGCTAGCGCCGTCACTATCCCGGTTTATAGAGCCGCTCGGCCTCGGGATCATCCAACGAATACCCAATCTTCCCAAGATCCTCCCAAGCCTGTTCAGGGATGGCCGCGGCGGCCCACTCAAGTGTCTGGGCGATCCTCTCGGGTTTTGAAACACCTACAATCGTCGAGGTGATCCGCGGGTCGTTTAGTGAGAACTGCAGTGCTGCCGCGCCAGGGGCCAGGGAATGCTTTCCGCACAGCTCCTCGATCTGGCGCACTGGTGCGAGCTTTGTTTCATCGATCTCTTGATAGGTTATCCGAGACACCCGCGAACTGCCCTTGGCCAAGACACCGCCAGCGTAAGGAGCCGCGTTGAACACAGCTATCCCTCTTTCATTGGCAAGCTCAAAGAGATGACCTGCCGATCGATTCAAAAGCGTGAAGCGATTGTGGTTGAGCAGGACGTCAAACGGCCAGTCTCTTACGATCGGCAGCATGATATCGAGACGGCCCATTGCCAACCCGACCGCGGTCGCTAGACCTTCCTCTTTTATCCGAAACAATTCATCGAGCGCGCCGCCTGGCCGCGTGATCTCGTCGGCATCGGCGGAATGTTCAGGGTCGTGAAGGTGGAGTATGTGAACGCGATCGAGACCGAGAGTCAGAAGACTCTCCTCGAGCGACTGTCTGGCGCGACCGGCGTCGAAGCGGCCTGTACCCATATCCCGGTCTAATTTGGTCGAAAGCACAAATCCTGGAGGTAGACCTCCGCGCTCTCTGATCACTGTTCCAATTCGCTCCTCGCTGCGGCCAAGGCCGTAATTGCGGGAAGTGTCCATGACGTTGACCGGGCCGTCGAAAATCGCTCGGATGGTCGCAAGTGCGGTGGCTTCGTCGACGCTATAGCCATAAGTGTCCGGCATCCCGCCGAGGGGAGCCGTTCCGAAACAGATCTCGGTAACTTCCAATCCAGTCTGTCCGATTGGACGCCGTTTCACCGCCACCTCCAGACTAAGACTGGCCTACTGCTTTTGATCGATGCCCGCACCGTCAATTCGAGCCTGGCGATGACGCCGGCAAAGCCAATCACTTTGCCGGCATGATATCTCAGGTTCGGGTTCGCACGCCGCTCGAGCGTCGACTCGCAATCGTCGTCAGCACCGCGGCCGCTATGATCACGGCACCAGTCGATGCCTGCACGTAAAAGGACGGAACCTGCGCCAAGGTCAGCAAGTTGTTGATGACGCCGATCAGGAGCACTCCGCTAATGACTCCGACGATCGTCCCTCGGCCGCCGCCCAGGCTTACGCCACCGATTACCGCAGCTGCGAAAGCAGAGAAGATTATCCCTTGCCCTTGGGTTGTCACCGCGGAATCGAGACGGCCCGTCATCAGAACGCCGGCCAAGCCCGCCAAGAGAGCCGCGAAGACAAACGCCGACCAAATGACCCTGTCCACGTTGATGCCGGCCGCCCTTGCGGCGTCTTCATTGCCGCCGATCGCGTACAAGGCGCGGCCATAGCGGTGGTAGTGGAAGACAAGGCCGACCATAGCCGCGACGACGATGAATACAATCACCGACACAGGAATACCGAACCAACTCTCGGAGCCGAGATAGGTCAGCGCCTTGCCGGGAGAGTAGATCGAACGCCCGTTGGAAACGATCAGCACTCCGCCCCGAAGCAGGACAAGCAGCCCGAGTGTCGAGATGAACGGGTTGAGACCGACCCTGACGACCATGAAACCGTTGAAAAGGCCAATTAGCCCCGCAGTGCCCAGCGCAACGAATAGGCCAGCCCAGCTCGGCAGCTCCAGTCCGAGCCCGCCTGCCGCCACAGGCACCAAGGTGACGGCTGCCAACATCGGGGCGAAACCGACAATTCCCTCGAGCGACAGATCCAGTCGCCCTATCAGGACGACGAAAGTCAGTCCGATCGTCGTCAAACCCAGAACGCTTACCTGGTCGAGGATATTCAGCAGATTGGCTGCCGTGGCGAACCGCGGAGCAACAATGGCCCCAACGATTACCAGGATGAGAAGGACCGGGTACATCGTAAATCCACCGGCCACGAAAGCGCTTCCGAAGGCGGATAGCCGTGACTGCCCGGAATGTTCCTTCTTCGGCGTTGATTTGCTCACGATATCGGTGCTCATACGACGCCCTCCATCCGTAGGATTAGATCTTTGATTGTGTACCCACCCACCAGTTCATCGACGACGTGTCCCTCGAACACGATCACGACCCGGTTTGCCAATTGATCAATTTCGTCTTCCTCGTCCGAGACGACCACAACTCCCAGCCCCTTGCTGGCAAGATCCCGCAACAGCGAGTAGAGCTGTTCCTTGGCCCCCACATCGACACCGCGGGTTGGGCTAAGGGCGACTATGACCTCGGGACCTCGACAAAGCGCGCGCGCGAAAACGACCTTCTGCTGATTGCCGCCGCTGAGCTGGCTCACCGCCTGCTCCAGAGACGAAGCGATTACGTTCGTCTGCTGGGCAAGGCGCCCGACATGCCTGGCTTCCTTGCCTTTGCTGATAAAACCCAGTTTACCAGACAGGACGTCAAGGCCACCGATCGCTACATTCTCGCGAACACCCAGAATGCCGACATAGCCGCTCGCATGCCTGTCGGTCGGAACCAGGCCGATGGTGGGCAGCTTTCCACGCGGGCTGACCACCTCGCCTTTCTCAGGCCTTTGCTGGCCAGCAAGGACCATTGCGAGCGCTTCCTTCCCGCCACCCACCGGGCCTGCCAGGGCCACGATCTCGCCCGCCCTTACCTCAAAGTCGATATCCTTTTCCGAAAAGCTGTCGAGCCGAATCCCCTTGGCCTGAAGCAGAACAGGGGCTTCATCCGCCACGAAGTCCTGTCGCGTGCTTCGAACCGTCTTTTCACCCATCATAAGGTCGGCGATGGTCTCCACGTCGAGACGCTCCACGGGCTCGCGTTCCTTTACGACCTTCCCGTCCCTCAAGATCGTGACTGTATCGGCAATCTCGAAAACCTCATCTAGGTGGTGCGAGATATAGACGAACGAGACCCCCTTGGCTTTGAGCGCCCTCACATGCTCGAACAGAATGCGTTTTTCCGCATTGCTCAGCGCCGCGGTTGGCTCGTCCAGGATCATGACGGGCACGCCGCGGCTAAGAGCCTTCATGATCTCGAGCAGTTGTCTGGTCCCGGCGCCCAGCTCGCCTGCAAGCGAGCGGGGTTGGATGTCCATATTCCATTCGCTCAGCAGGTCCGTCGCGCGCTCCAACATCAGCTTGTGGCTCACCACGCCGAAGCCTCTGCGCACGAGAGGATTCTCGACAAAAAGGTTCTCCGCCACGGTCAGCAGGTTGAACAGCTGAGGCGTTTGTTGAACGTGGGCGATCAACTTGCGAATGCTGGGCGCATAGTGTTGGCCGACCGCTTCTACCTCGACCTCTCCAATTCTGATCGATCCGGTATCGGCCGAAACGTATCCGCTCAAGGTGGAAACAAGCGTGCTCTTTCCCGCGCCATTGCGGCCCAACAGGGCGTGAACCTCACCGCGCATGACGGTGAAATTCACGCCGCGAAGAGCCCGGGTCGAACCAAAGGTCTTGGCGATGTCACGCATCTCGACGATGGGTCGCGCCTTGTCCATGATCTTCGGCTCCACGGCTTGGTTCCTCCTGAACTTATTTGCCGACCTTGTTGGCCCACAGATCAGGGGAGTCCACATTGTCGGTTGTCACCAGCGTCGCTTTCAGCTGGTACTGCGGTCCGACGGGAGTATCGATAACCTGGCCGTCGTCACGGGGTCCGATCTCGATTTTGCCACCCTTGGAGACGAGTTCGATCAGGTCGGCCGTCTTGCTCGCATAGGCGCTCAGGGGTTGCGACACCGTCGCGTCGAGGGCCTTGCCGCGGATCAGCTGCAGTCCTTGAGGCGTTCCATCGATTGCGATGCGGATCACCGAGTTCGGGTCACCCACCGGAGCGCCCTTGCCGGCATTGGTGAGCTGGGCGTTCACGGCCGATGCCATGAGTTCGGATGCCATGAAGATGCCGCTCAACGAAGGATTCTGGGTGAGGACGTTCTGCGCAGCGTCGGCCGCCATGTCGGCAGTCCATTCGGTCGGGCGCTGTATCAGATTCGCCTTGGGCGCGAGCTCATGCAAGGTCTTGGAGAAGCCATCGGAGCGATCGCGGCCGTTGGGGGTGGTCAGGGCGCCCTGCAGCTCAAGCACGATGCAGCTGTTATCGGTCCAGCATGGCTTGGCCTGCAGGCGCTTGACCATCTCCTTGGCGCCTTGAACGCCGGCGTCGACATTGTCCGCGCGCACCGTCGCCGTCACTTTGCCGCCCGCGGGAGCGTCATCGATCGAGAAAACGAGGACGTTGGCATCGTTCGCCTTCTTGACCGCGGGAACGATTCCCGCCGCGTCAATGGGAGCGAAGACCAGGACATTTGCGCCGTTGGCAATCAGGTTCTGGAGCGCATCGACTTCGGCCGCGATATCGCCGTTCGGATCAGGAGCGCCGACCAGGGTGAAACCCTTTGCATCGAAGGCCTTCTTTGAGAGATCCAGCATCAGGGTCTGGAAATCATCCTTGAGAAACTTCGGGGTGAAACCGATCCTCACGTCCGCGGCTTTGTATTCGGCAAGTGCGGTTCCAGCGGTTATTGCAAGGAACAGCGCGCCGAAAGCAACCGTGCTGGCGGCTCTGCGGCGAGAAATGGGGAGAGTTGGAAATTTCATTGAATCCTCCTTTTGTTGCGCGGTCCGACCGCCCGTTGAGCCGGGCTTGACGCCGCTTGGGCCTTCTGTGCTCACCACAGAAAGGTTCGACCTTGCGATGAGACATCGTTCGCGATGTCGTCACCCGCAAATGCAATTGCAGTGCTTGCCTGACCACTCTGAAAGAGCCCTGCGGAGAAGTCGGCAGTGAGGGCACGCTTTCGCGGTTCTCCTTCGATCCTGATCGCAAGCAAGGCACAGCCAAGATGCCCGGCGCCATTGCGGGACCGGTCTCGGTCATGTCCCCACACGGCGATCCGTGCGAGCCCAGGCTTCACCAAACGCCACTCCTCCCACTGCGCGGATCTTTCTTCCTCCTGCGGATCCGCCGCCGAATGCTTTATGCAGCCACCTCGGAAACACGCACCAAACGTGCCTCTTTCATGGATTTGTAAGCCGCTTCCGCCAGGATGAGCGCACGGCGCCCATCTTCGAAACTCGCCAGCGGAACGGCGCCCTTCTCTACACAGTCCACGAACCCATCGATCTCCGCCATGAAGGCTTCCTGGTAGCGCTCGAGAAAGAAGAACTGATACGGCTGGCTCGCCTCGGCGGCCGTGCTTGTAAAGCGGCGCAATTCGTGAGGTTTGCGGTTGTCGGAAAGAAGCATGCCCGCGCTCCCGATGAGCTCAACGCGCTGATCGTAGCCGTAGACCGCCGTGCGCGAGTTGTTGATGTGGCATTGCTTGCCCGACGCGGTCCTCAGGATGAACATTGCGCTGTCGACTTCATCGAGTTCATTCCCGAGTGCCGGATCGATAAGTGCATTGGCAAGCGCGAAGACCTCGGTCGGCTCTTCGCCGAGCATGAAGCGAGCCAAATCGAAGTCATGGATCGTCATGTCACGGAATAGACCGCCCGCAGCCTCCAGATAGGCCCTCGGCGGCAGCGCGGGGTCGCGGGAGGTGATTATGACCTGGTGCAACTCGCCTATATCGCCAGCCAGCATCGCCGTTCGCGCTGCACTATGCCCGGGATCGTAACGGCGGTTGAATCCGAGCTGGATCGGGATTTTGGTTTCACCGATATTGGCGGCGCACGCCTCGACGCGGGCGAGGCTAAGGTCGATCGGCTTCTCGCACAGAACCGCTTTACCCGCAGCGACTGCCATTTCTATGTAGTCGGCGTGGGTGGGAGTTGCCGTGGCGATCAGAACGGCGTCCACCGTGTCGGACGCGAAAATCTCCTCTGCGCTGGCCGCGGCTTTGACGCCTTGAGCCGCCGCGACCTTTTCGGCCGCCTCTGAATTGACATCAAATACCGCCGCCAACCTGGATCGGGGATGCCGCGCGACATTGGCAGCATGCATTTGACCAATTCGGCCACAGCCGAGCACGGCGATACGCAACATTGATTTCCTCCCTGCGGCCTGTCGTGCAAGCCGAGCACCATTCTTTGCGTGCTTGGTGCAAAATATCTTGCATTTTCGCATGCATGTCAATACAAATTCCGTATTGATTTCTTCTGCAAATTTCATTGCAGGCTGAGGAGGCGTTGAAAAATGAACAGAGTCGATGGGAAATTCGCGGTGGTCACCGGCGGCACGCAAGGATTGGGTGCTGCGATCGCCATGGATTTCGCAAATGCGGGCGCCGCCGGTATTGTCACTTGTGGGCGCAACGCCGACAAGGGTGGCGCCGTCGCGGCAGCGATTGAGGCTAAAACAGGCTGCGTCGTTCGCTTCGTCCAGGCCGATCTGGCGAACGTGGCCGATTGCAGGACGGTGATTGAGGCCGCCGATAAGACCTTTGGGCGCGTCGACGTCCTGGTGAATGCCGCCGGCCTTACGGATCGGGGCGACATCCTCGACACGAGCGAGGAGCTTTTCGACCGGATATTCGCGATCAATACGCGCGCTCCCTTCTTCTTGATGCAGGAAGCAATTCGGCGGATGGTCCGAGACGATATCCAGGGTGCGATCGTGAACATTGGCTCGACCTCGGCGCTGGCCGGGCAGCCGTTCATCGCGTCCTACTGCGCCTCCAAGGGTGCTCTTGCCACGCTTACCCGCAACACGGCGTTTGCAACGATGCGGAACAAGATCCGTGTCAATCAGCTGAATATCGGCTGGATGGCTTCCGACGGGGAGGACCGCATCCAGCGCGAGTATCATGGCGCGGACGCAAATTGGCTCGAAAAGGCTGCGGCCGAACAACCTTTTGAGCGCCTTCTGGCTCCTGCGGAAGTGGCCAAGGCGGTCACATTCTTGGCTTCGGAAGATGCCGGGATGATGACTGGCTCTGTAATCAATTTCGACCAGTCAGTTTGGGGCGCCTACCCCTTCGCACCTCCGACCCCGGTCTCGAAGCTGACGATCTAGGGGGGCGCCGGGCACTGAAGCGCGGAACCGGTCCAGCCGCCTATCATCCTCCCTCCCCGCAGAATGGTTCAGTCAATCAAAAGATAGCGCAATTGAAGCGAGTGAAGACCTGACTTTGCGTTATGCGATTGACAGGCTGAACCCCCTGGCGCGCCATCCTTATGCACTCGACGGACAGCGCGACTTCACGATCGAAATCATGACCGATCGTCACATCCATGATGCCTCGCTCGAGCAAGGACCGCGAGTTCGTGTTCAACTCATGGCCGATAAACACGATCGAATGACTAAGACCTTCAGCTTCAAGCGCCCGCCCAACGCCCAGGTTGGCGCCTGAAACATTGTAGATAGCCGCCGGCGGGCCATTCTTTGCTATATATCGCCGGACAGCCTCATAGATGACCTCAATGCTCTCGTTGGAACTTACCCTCTCATCGATGGCCAAGGATGAGAATTCTGTTCGCAGGACATGTCTGAACCCCTGCTCGCGGTCTTGCTGGCAGCGAAACGGCACGCTGCAAACAAATAGGACTTTCCCGGTTGTCCCGCGCGGAAGCATCCGCCCACAAAGCCAGGCTGCCGTAGCCCCCGAGACATATTGGTCCGAACCGACGTAAGCTGCTCTTCCCGACAAGGGAAGATCGGTGGTCAAGCACATCACCGGCAGGCCATGACCCGTTGCCGCCCTTACCGCATCGTTGATCGCGGGATGCTCTCTGGCGACCAGGATAATGCCATCGGACTTTTCGGCCGCGCTCTTAATCCGGCGCGCGAAGTCCTCAGGTTCGACAGCGTGTGAGACATGGGACTCTGTTTCAATTTCGATCGACGGGTTTTGCGCGCTGAAGTTTTTCGCGGCGGCTTCCGCGGCTTCGTTGAACGATCGTCCGGAATCGGCGAGAAGATAAAGACGCAGCGGCTTTGAAATTTCGGGCAACGAAATCCCGCCGGCGCCTGAGTGCCTGGCGTCCACCATCGACTTGGACAAATGTTGTTGCAGAATCGATTGAAATTCGCGGTAGCCGGAAAATCCCAAAGTCTGGACGAAGCGCACCACGCTGGATGCGTTCACGCCGCAGCGGCTGGCGACCTCGGAACTTGACAGAAGGGCGGTCTCTCCAAGGTTCGCGATGAAAAAATTTGCAACGCGCCGGCCGCCCTTTCCCATATTGTCCTGAGCCGAACTCAAAGTAGTCATCAGCTCGCTGGCAGATTGGGGCTTCGATCGCAAAACCTGCATGGTCGATCCTTTTCGATGAGGAACATACTGGAACTTTGCGATTACGCAATATTCCTTGCGCAATCGCACGGGATCATCGATTATAGGCCATTGCTCGATGAGGTACCGGCAGGTCAAGCGGCCATCTCGCACGCCCCTGCCGCCATGCCGGCCTGCCAGTAGCCTCGGAAAAGAACGCGGCAAGCGCGCGGCCACCAACACGGTCGATAAAAATTCGAAAGGACAGACCATGCCCTTACTCAATGTTCATGTCGTCAAGGGCAGGAGCGAGGATCAAACAGCCACGCTGTTGCAGGCGATACATGACTCCATGGTCGAAGCTTTTGAGGTGCCTGTGCGGGACCGTTATCAGATTCTGCACGAGCACCAGCCATCGCATTTGCTCATGGAGGACACCGACCTTGGCTTTGAGCGAACAGATAGCCGGGTCCTGATCCATGTGACGACGCGGCCAAGAAGCCAGCAGATGAAGGAGCGGTTCTACGCGTCGCTCCTTGAAAATCTCGGACAACGCTGCGGCGTTGCACCTGCGGACCTCATGGTCTCCTGCGTTGAGAATCGCGATGATGATTGGAGTTTCGGATTCGGGCGTGCCCAATTCTTAACCGGGGACTTATAGGGCGCGCCGAAGGTCACCGCCCGACGGATCCCTGGCTACTCATTGCCTACCAAACGCGGCAAGCCCGGCCGTGCGAAGGTAGTTCAGCCGCACCCGCGGGGTGCCGCATCGAGGCCACCATCAAGCTGCGCTGACCCAGCGGCCTCCAGCTGCCGAGGTATGGATCGCTTCGACCAGTTGCTGGATGCGCTGTCCCGAGCGGAAGCTGAATGGCTCGGGACGAATCCCTGCGATGGCTTCGACAAACAGCGCGACCTCGATGGCCTTGAGATCGTTGAAACCAAGCTGATGACCGGGCGCCACGCAAAACAGCCCATAGGGCGGATGATCAGGCCCGGCCTCAATGCGACGGAAGCCGCGAACGCGACCGGCCTCCGCAGTAGTGTAGAATTGCAATTCGTTGAAGCGCTCTTGGCTGAACGTCAACGCGCCCTTGGAACCGTAGATTTCGAAGTCGTGCTGCATCTTGCGTCCTGTCGCTACCCAGCTTGCCTCGATGCTGCCCGTGGCGCCGTTGGCGAAGCGCAAGAAAGCCCGGCCGATGTCGTCGACCTCGACGGCTGTACGGCCGCCCTTGCCGTCCGGACGACTATTGATGACGGTGACCTCGTCGCCAAGAACGCGCTCGATCGGGCCAACCAGGAACTCGGCGGTCGCCAAGGCATGACTGCCGAGATCGGCCAGCGCACCGCCACCTACCGGGTCGAGGCGGAAGGTGAAGGGACCTTGCGCATCGCCCATGTAGTCTTCGGCGTGAATCCCGCGATAGCTGCGGATTTCGCCAAGCTCGCCGGACGCGATAAGCTCACGGGCCAGCGCCATCATCGGATTGCATAGATAGTTGAACCCGACCTGCGTGCGTACGCCGGCAGACGCGGCGGCGTTTGCCATCTCGGCGGCCTCTACTGCGCGCGGTGCAAGCGGCTTCTCGCAATAGACGTGCTTGCCGGCGGCGATCGCGGCCAGCGCCATCTCGTGGTGGAACGCGTTTGGCGCGGTGATGTCGACAAGATCGATATCCGGATCGCCGACAAGCCGGCGCCAATCGCCGGTAGCGTTCTTGAAGCCGAGCGTACGCGCGGCTGCGCCGGCAAGTTCTTCGGTGCGGTCCGCGACGGTATGAAGCTCGAGCTCGAATGGCAGATCGAAAACACGTTCCGCCGCGGCGAACCCAAACGAATGGGTCTTGCCCATGAAGCCGGTCCCGATAAGCCCGACCCGCAGCTTCGGTTTCTTATCTCCCATTGATTTGGGCGCCATTGACGACGAGCGCAGGATCGATCTTGCCTTCGAAGAAATCGAGGACGTTCCTGACCGAGGACACTGCCATGCGTTGCGCGCATTCGGCGGTAAGACCGGCGATGTGCGGCGTCAGGATCACCTGATCCATGGCCAGCAGCGGATTATCCGGGTCGGGGGGCTCATGGTCAAAAACATCTAGTCCCGCGGCCGCTACCACGCCAACGTGGAGCGCCTCGATAAGTGCGGATTCGTCGACCACGCCGCCGCGCGCGGTGTTGATCAGTATGACGCCGCGTTTCATGAGCGCGAATTCACGAGCGCCGATCAATGGTCTCTCGCCCTTCGGCGCGTGCACGGAAATCGCGTCGGCACGGCCGACCGCCGCGTCGAGGTCGCCGGCCGATCTTACCTGCCCATCAGGCCAGCCAACCTTCTCAAGGAACGGATCGTAGGCTTCAACCTGCATGGAAAAGCCGGCGGCCATGCGGGCAAGATGCCGGCCGATCCGGCCGTAGCCCAGGATGAGCAGCCGCTTGCCCGCGAGTTCCGAGGCTTCGAGCCTGTTGCGCCAGTTCCAGCCTTTTTCGCGAACGGCACGATCGGCGCGCAGCGTGCGTTTCGCTGTCGCCAGCAGCAGCATCATGGCGTGCTCGGCCACGGAGACTGAATTGACATCACCAACGACCGCCAGCGCGATTCCGCGCTTGTTGAGCGCCGGCAGGTCGACAGAGTCGTAGCCGACCCCATGCCGCGAGACGATGCGGAGGTTGCGTGCATTGTCGATAGTCCTAGCCGACAGCGGCTGAGTGCGAATGACCAGCCCATCGGCCTTGCCGATCAGCGAGGCATAGCTTGGCTCGGAAACCTCCTCGACATAGTCATAAGTTACATCCGGCGCCCGATCGAGCAGGGCTATACCGCTTGGATGCAGTTTGCCGGCAACAAGCACGTGAGGCATCAGTAGCCTCCCTTGGCGTTGTTGATACCCTCGGCTGAGGCTCCAGCCATCAGCGCCCTGAACCGCTTCACGGCGGCGTCAGCCGCGCCGGCGAGCAGGCGCACATCGTTGGAGACGGTGGTCATGTCGAACCCCCACCCCACGGCGCGGCGGGCATATTCGGGAGTGCCGCAATGCAGCGCGGCGCGAATGCCGTGGCTGCGGCAGGCCCGCACAACCGCTTGCAGAGCCTCGATCATTTCCGGCTCTTCGCGATCGAAGGCCGGAGGCAGGCGACCGCCGTGCAGGCTGAAGGTCAGGTCGGCCGGCCCGACATAGATGCCGTCGAGCCCTGGCGTGGCTGCGATCGCATCGAGATTAGCCATCGCCTCCGCGGTCTCGACCATTGCAAACGCGAGGATTTCTCCATTGGCCTCGGCCGCATAGTTGGCGCCGACCGCGAAATTGGCACGCGTCGGACCGAATGACCGTTGTCCAAACGGCGGGTATCGCAGGTAGGAGACGAACTTCGCGGCTTCCTCCGCGGTGTTGATCATCGGGCAGATGATCCCGTAGGCGCCGGCGTCCAGCGCCTTCATGATGATGCCCGGCTCAAGCCAGGGGACGCGCACCAGCGGGGTGACGCCCGAGGCGCGCATGGCCTGCAGCATGGGCAGCATGGCGTTGTAGTCGAGCGCACCGTGCTGCAGGTCGATGCCGATGCTGTCATAACCTTGCGCGGCCATGATCTCGGCGGTGAACGAGTTGCCTATCGAGAGCCAGCCATTAATGGTCGGACGCCCGTCGGCCCAGAGCTTCTTGAGGGTATTGGGGATCATGTCGGCAGTCCCTAGAGAACGACCTGGGCAAGCTTGGTATCGAGGTAGTCCTTGATCGACTCGATGCCCCCTTCCCTACCCATGCCCGAAAAATTGGTGCCACCGAAGGGCGCCTCCGAGGCCGCAAGGGCGAAGCTGTTGATGCCGACCATTCCAGCCTTCAGCTCGGCAACCGCCCGGCGTGCGCGCTTCGGGCTTTGCGTGAACGCGTAGGCCGAAAGCCCCATGTCGGAGGCATTCGCGCGTTGCAGCGCCTCGTCGTCGCTGGAGAACGAGGTGATCGCCGCCACCGGCCCGAAATTCTCCTCGGCAAAGACCGCCATGTCGTCGCTAACGTTGGTCAGCACCGTGGGCTCGAAGAAATGCCCGGCATTAAAGCTCGCCGCACGGCGGCCGCCGGCGGCGATCGTTGCCCCTTGCCGTTCGGCATCCGCGACCACGGCCTCGATGTCGGAGAGCCGTTTACCGTTGATCAGCGGTCCCATCTGCACCGAGGGATCGAGACCATCGCCAAGCTTTAGTGACTTGGCCCGGGAGACGAAGCCCTCGACGAAACTGTCATACAGACTTTCATGGATGAAGAAGCGGTCGGGCGTGACGCAGACCTGGCCGGCATTGGCATATTTGGTCGGCACCGCCGCACCGAGCGCGGTCTCCAGATCGGCATCGTCGAAGACGATCAGCGGCGCGTTGCCGCCGAGCTCCATTGAGACCTTTTTGACCGTATCGGCGGCATCGCGGATCATCTGCTGTCCGACTCGCGTTGAGCCGGTCAGGGACACTTTCCGGACTACTTTCGACGCCATGATCGGCGCATAGGTGGCTTCCGTCGGACCAACCAGCAGGCTGACCGCGCCCGCAGGCAACTGGCCCGCTCGCATGCAATCAACCATGACCATGGCCGTGCCCGGGGTTTGGCTCGAGGGACGCACCACGATGGAGCAGCCGGCGGCCAGCGCTGGCGCGACCTTGCGTGCCACCAGTGCTGCGGGGAAATTCCATGCCGTGAAGGCCGCGGAGACGCCGACAGGCTCATGCAGGACCTCGAAACGACCGCCCGGGACACGGCTCTCGATGACACGCCCGTAAATGCGACGCGCCTCCTCGGCATGCCAGCGGAATTGATCGACCGCGAGAGTCCATTCCCGCTCCGATTGCGCCAGCGGCTTGCCGGTCTCGCTGGAGATCATGCGCGCCCCTTCGTCTTTGCGGCGCAGCATTTCGTCGGCAATGCGATGCAGGGCATCAGCCCGCTCGAAGGCGGATTTTGCTTTCCATGAACGAAACCCCCGTTGGGCACTTTCGAGTGCGTCACGAGTGTCCTCCCCATTCGCGTAAGGTACCTCGCCGAGGGCCCTTTCGTTGACCGGACTAAATACCGGCGTTAGGCCTCCTCCGCCCGTTGAGTGCCAGGCTCCGTCGATGAAAAGTCCGTAGTCGCCATACATCTGAGTATCCTGAAAACAGCACGAGACACGCCACGCGGACAGCGCGGCGGTCACAAGATTCCGGCATTGCGGGATGAGTGTTTCACTCCGTTCGGAGCAGCCTGCGGCGGCGCTGATCCTCGGCATGTCCAATGGATCGCGTGCCCTGCGCGAGTTGGCGCAGTCCTCCCTAAAGCCGTATTGCAATAATCATTGCAGCATATATTGATTTGTCAATAGACATTTCATAATAGATCGCAACGCAGCCATTTTGGGTCCTCTATGGAAGGAGAAATCAGAGCATGAAAGCCAAGCTTGGCATCGCGCCGATCGCGTGGTGGAACGACGATCTTGCGGAACTGAGTGGCGACATTTCGCTTGAGGGCTGCCTCGCAGAGGCGCGGGAAGCCGGCTTTTCCGGCATGGAAACCGGACGCCGCTTCCCGATGGATGCCGGCGTTCTCGGACCGATCCTCGACACCTATGGCATGAAGGTCTGCGGCGGCTGGTTCTCGGGCCTGCTGCTCGATGGCGACATCGCCCGCGAGAAGGATCGCATTGCCGAACAGATGGCGCTGTTCAAGGCCGTGGGCGCACCCTGCATCGTCTATGGCGAAACCGCGGGCACGATCCAGGGCGACCGTTCGGCGCCGCTCACCACCCGTCGTCGCCTGAGCGAAGAGGAGATCAAGGCATATGGCCGGAAAATGACCACTTTCGCCGAATGGTGCGCCGACCAGGGCATGCCGATCGCTTACCATCATCATATGGCCGCACCGATCGAATCCGAGCAGGACGTGGACCTGTTGATGAAGCATTCCGGTGAGGCGCTACCCCTCCTCTACGATGCCGGCCACATGGCCTTTGCCGGCGGCGACGTGCTGCGCGTGATCGACAATCACCACCATCGCATCAGCCACGTTCACACCAAGGATGTGCGCCAGCCCGTCATCGACAAGTTGGATCGCTCCCGCGAAAGCTTCCTTGACGCGGTCGTCAAGGGCGCCTTCACCGTGCCGGGCGATGGTTCGCTTGACTTCGAGACCATCGTCAAACGGCTCGCCGGCCATGGCTATGAAGGCTGGTTCGTCGTCGAGGCCGAGCAGGACCCGATCAAGAACCCGCCGCTGGAAATGGCCAGGATCGGCCATCGCGAACTGCTGCGCGTCATGGCATCTGCGGGCTACACCGTCGAGGGCTGACCCATGGACAGGACGGGGCGAAAGGCTCGCGTCCTTACCAGTTCCACGCCAGGTCCGGGCGCCGCCATCCGGTCGATGCGGCGTCAGGGGGTCTGTGACGTGACCGGGAGAGGCATTACGGGGTTGTTGTGGTACACGTCTTATCCATCCTCAGGCAGCCGCGAGTTCGGCTTCCCCGGTCTTGGCGCCGGTGATGTAGGAGACGATGTCCTGGCCGTCTGTATTCTCCTTGCG
>NZ_VFVX01000047.1:0-28265 GCF_006442395.1 Mesorhizobium sp. B2-3-5
TTTTTCCGAACGATCTTGGCAATAGCCAGGGCTGGCGCGGCCCCTCATCCGCCTGCCGGCACCTTCTCCCCGTATAGGAACGGGGAGAAGGAAACTGGCCACGACCTCGGCGCCCTTCCTGCACACTGATGGTTGGCGAAATCGCCGATGAGAGCGCCCTTCTCCCCGTCAATATACGGGGAGAAGGGCCCGGCAGGGCGATGAGGGGCGGCGCTAATGCTCCGGATCTAGGGCGAACAGGCCGAGACTAGAGCTGCGCTTCGATGGCCGCCTTGTCGATGACCGACCAGACGTTCCTGATGCGGTCGTTCAGGAATTCATAGAAGACGTTCTCGCTGAAGGAGACCTTCTTGCCGTTGATGGGCAGGCCGAAGAAGGTTCCCTTCGGGGTGCAGTTGAATTGGAGGCGGCTGGCTATGAACGGCGGCTCCGAGAGCATGAGCTGGACGTCGAAATAGAGGTCCGGAATTTCCCGAAAATCCCGCTCCAGCATGTCGCGGTACCCTGACAGCCCGACCCAGTCGCCATTGTAGTGCACCTCGTCGTGGACGAAGCGATGCAGGCTTTGCCAGTCCTGATTGTTGAGGCAGTCGATGTAGCCTCGATAGAGATCGGTTTCGGTCACGGTGATGGCTCCGGGGTTCATCTCATCATGCTCCGCCAGGAAGATAGAACGACCGCGGGTCCAGTCCAGATGGGCTGTGGCTAGCCCCTGTGCCGCAGTGCGTCGACCAGCAGCGAGAAGGCCGGCGTCGCCTGGCGGCGGCTGGGGTAATAGAGATGGTAGCCCGGGAAGGGCGGGCACCAGTCGGCCAGCACTCGCACCAGCCGGCCGTCGGCCAGTTGCGCCGTCACCTGGTCCTCGGGCAGATAGGCAAGGCCGAAGCCGGCCAGCACCGCATTCATGCGCAGCCCGGCCGTGTTAAAGATCAACTGGCCCTCGACGCGCACCTTCAGTTCGCGCCCGGCCTTTTCGAATTCCCAGGCATAGAGCCCGCCGTAGGTCGGCAGCCGCAGATTGATGCAATTGTGGGCGGTCAGGTCCTGCGGCGCGCGCGGCTTCGGCCGCTTGGTGAAATAGGCCGGCGATCCGACCACCGCCATGCGCATGTCGGGGCTTATGCGCACCGCGATCATGTCGTGCGCCACCTGCTCGCCCAGCCGCACGCCGGCGTCATAGCGCTCGGCGACGATGTCTGTCAGGCCGTAGTCGACGATGATCTCCACCTTGATGTCGGGATAGTCGGGCAGGAATTTTGCCAGGGCCGGCCACAGGATCGTGTCGGCGGAATGCTCGCCGGCGGTGATGCGGACGGTGCCGGCCGGCTTTTCGCGCAACGCGCTCAGGGCGGCGAGTTCCATCTCGATCTCGTCGAGCCTTGGGCCGACGGTGCGGGCCAGGCGCTCGCCGGCTTCGGTCGGCGAGACGCTGCGCGTGGTGCGGGTGAGAAGCCGCACGCCCAGCCGCTCCTCCAGCGCGCGCACCGTGTGGCTGAGCGCGGATTGCGAAACGCCGAGCTTGGCCGCCGCCCTGGTGAAGCTCCTTTCCCGCGCGACGGCAAGGAAAGCGGTCAGTTCGTTCAGATTGTCTCGCGGCATTGATGAGCCTTTCTCATAAGTACATGCCGGATATAACAGCTAATCCAGTTTAATCGCAGGCCCTAAATTGGCATCACCAAAGCCGGTGTGGATTGCCCGGCACAAGGAAGGACCAAGAAATGGATATCAAGCGAAACGGCTCGCAAGCCTCCGGCAAGGGACCTGGCGACTGGTTCACCGGCATGGTGCGCATCGACCCGCTGTTTCAAGTCGTCTCGCCGTCCTGCGCGGCCGGCAATGCCGTCACTTTCGAGCCTGGCGCGCGCACGGCATGGCACACCCATCCGCTCGGCCAGATCCTGATCGTCACCGCCGGCTGCGGCCGTGCGCAGCGCGAAGGCGGTCCGATCGAGGAAATCCGGCCGGGCGACGTGGTTCGCTTCGAGCCGGGCGAGAAGCATTGGCATGGCGCGGCGCCCACCACCGCGATGACCCATATCGCCGTCCAGGAATCCCTCGACGGCAAGGCCGTCGACTGGATGGAGCATGTCAGCGACGCGCAGTACCAGGGCTGAGCAAAGGAGAATGACAATGCAAAAACGCATACTTGGAACCGGCGGCCTGGAAGTTTCGGCCATCGGGCTCGGCTGCATGGGCATGAGCCAGTCATACGGGCAGCCGATGGAGACGCCGGATGCCGTCCGTCTGATCCGCTCCGCGTTCGAGCGCGGTATCACCTTTTTCGACACCGCGGAGGTCTATGGGCCGTTCAAGAACGAGGAGGTCGTCGGTGAGGCGCTTCAGCCAATCCGCGACCAGGTGGTGATCGCCACCAAATTCGGCATCGACATCGCCGGCACGGCCGGACATGAAGGCATGGACAGCCGGCCGCAGCATATTCGCGACGTCGTCGAGGCTTCGCTCAAGCGGCTGAGGACCGACCGCATCGATCTCCTCTATCAGCACCGCGTCGATCCGGTCGTGCCGATCGAAGAGGTGGCGGGCACGGTGAAGGACCTGATCAGCCAAGGCAAGGTGAAGCATTTCGGCCTCTCCGAGGCGGGCGTGCGCACCATCCGTCGTGCCCATGAGGTGCAGCCGGTCGCCGCGCTTCAAAGCGAGTACTCGCTGTGGTGGCGCGAACCCGAGGAGGCGATCCTGCCTGTCCTCGAAGAACTGGGCATCGGCTTCGTGCCCTTCAGCCCCCTGGGCAAGGGGTTCCTGACCGGCGCCATAGACGCCAATACGAAGTTCGACAGCAGCGATTTCCGCAACACCGTCCCGCGGTTCGCGGAGGAAGCCAGGAAGGCAAATCAGGCACTGGTCGATGCTATCGCCGCGATCGCGGCGGAGAAGAAGGTGACCCCGGCACAGGTCGCGCTTGCCTGGTTGCTGGCGCAGAAACCGTGGATCGTTCCGATCCCTGGGACGACCAAGCTCAGTCGTCTCGAGGAGAACATCGGATCATCCGCTGTCGCGCTGACGGCGGGCGATCTTGCCAACATCGAAAGCGCGGTCTCGGCGATTGCCGTGCAGGGAGAGCGCTATTCCCCGCAACAGCAGGCGAGAATCGATCGCTGAAACGCAACCCGCGTGAGGCTCGCCGGACTATTCGTTTCGCCCGGACGGCGGTATTCGCCATGAGCCGGTATTGACGTCCCGGACTTCCTGCTCCAGCTTGGCGCCATGATCGCTTTCGCGTCCGCCAGCACCAGCCGACGCCGCTCCGATGTATCGCCGAGCGGGACGCTGACCGTGCGACGACGAATACCGGCAAAATAAATCCGGTTCGTTCGTTTCCAGCCCGCTCGCCTGAACAGGTCGGCGGGTTTTTTGATGTCTGGAGTGTTGAGATGACAAACAAGTCCATCCGGTTTCGGCCGGCCGAACCCGCCGATGCGGCTACCATCCGCGACATCGTTCGCTCGGCCTATGCCAAATGGGTGCCGGTGATCGGCCGCGAGCCGCTGCCGATGCGCGCCGATTACGACAAAGCGGTCGCCGAACATCCGTTCGACCTTGCCGTCGAGGCGGATCGCATTGTCGGGATCATCGAAACCATGCTGGCCGACGATCACCTCTGGATCGAGAATGTCTGCGTTTGGCCGCAGGCACAGGGCAGGGGCATTGGCGGGCTGTTGCTCCGGCGGGCCGAGCAGAAGGCGCTCGAAGCGGACCGTCCCGAGCTTCGCCTGCTGACCAATGGCGCCTTCGAAGCCAATGTCTCGCTTTACAAGAGGCATGGCTATTCCATCGACCGGGAGGAGCCGTTCATGAACGGAACGACGGTCTATATGAGCAAGAGGCTGACGGGCTGAGGCGGGCGGCCGTTCGTCCCGATTGCCTGGCTCAATGACTCTGGCTCAATGACTGGGCTCGCTGGCTTAACCAGTTCGGGGATTGCGTTTGACAGCGCCGTTTGCGCATCGTTATTGCAAGCCCCATATCACGGCCGGAGCGGCCATGCGGCGCACCCAGGAGAAAACCATGTCACACAATCTGCAGTTCTATATCGATGGCGCGTGGGTCGATCCGGTAGTGCCCAGGACGCTCGACGTCGTCGATCCGTCGAACGAGGACGTCTTCGCGCAGATCTCGCTCGGCTCCAAGGCCGATGTCGACAAGGCGGTGGCCGCCGCCAGGCGCGCCTTCAGCACGTATGGCTTCACCTCGGTGGAGGAGCGGCTGGATATCCTCAACCGCGTCATCGAGGTCTACAAGAAGCGCAGCAAGGACCTGGCGCTCGCCGTGTCGCGCGAGATGGGCGCCCCGCGCCAGATGGCGCTCGACAGCCAGGTCGGCGTCGGCCAGGCGCATCTGGAAAAGATGGCCGAGGTGCTGAAGAGCTTCCAGTTCCGCCACGTCAAGGGGTCGTCGCTCATCGTCAAGGAACCGATCGGCGTCGTCGGCCTGATCACGCCGTGGAACTGGCCGCTGAACCAGATCACCTGCAAGGTGGGTCCGGCCCTTGCCGCCGGCTGCACCATGGTGCTGAAGCCGTCGGAAATCGCGCCGCTCGACGCCATCATCTTCGCCGAGATCCTCGACGAAGCCGGCGTGCCGAAGGGCGTGTTCAACCTCGTCAATGGCGACGGCCCGGGCGTCGGCCAGGCGCTGTCCAGCCACCCCGACGTCGACATGATGTCGTTCACCGGTTCCACCCGCGCCGGCATCCTGGTGGCCAAGGCCGCCGCCGACACGGTCAAGCGCGTGCATCAGGAGCTTGGCGGCAAGTCGGCCAACATCCTGTTCCCCGATGTCGATCTCGCCAAGGCAGTCACCAAGGGCGTCGCCGGCTGCTTCGGCAACAGCGGCCAGTCCTGCAATGCGCCCACCCGCATGTTCGTGCCGCGCGACCGTCATGACGAGGCCGCCGGCTATGCCAAGGCCGCCGCCGAGAAGTTCACCGTCGGTCCGGCCGATGGCGCCGACACCAAGCTCGGCCCTGTCGTCAGCCAGGCCCAGTTCGACAAGATCCAGGACCTGATCCAGGCCGGTATCGATGAAGGCGCCACGCTGGTTGCGGGCGGCCCCGGCCGTCCGGCCGAACTCAACCGCGGCTACTTCGTCAGGCCGACCGTGTTCGCCGACGTCACCCACGACATGCGTATCGCGCGCGAGGAGATCTTCGGGCCGGTGCTGGCGATCCTGCCCTATGACACGGTCGAACAGGCTGTCGAGCAGGCCAACGATACCGTCTACGGCCTTGCCTCCTACATTCAGGCCAAGGACATCCAGAAGGCACGCGATGTGGCCGCGCGCATGCGCTCGGGCAATGTCTACATCAACTACCCGACCTGGGACGCCGGCCTGCCCTTCGGCGGTTACAAGCAGTCCGGCAATGGCCGCGAATACGCCGAATACGGCCTCGAGGATTTCCTCGAGATCAAGGGCATCGCGGGGTATGAGGCGGCTGAGTAGGCATCGAGTACTCGCGCGGCACGCGACTTTCCGCAAGTAGCCAATCGCCCGAGGCGGCGCTGCCCCTCATCGCCCTGCCGGGCACTTCTCCCCGTATAGTGACGGGGAGAAGGGGCTTGCCGCGACGTTGGCGCCTTTCCTGCAACGCTGGCGATTGGCGAAATCGCCGATGACTAAACCCCTCTCCCCGTCCTGTACGGGGAGAGGGTGCCGGCAGGCAGGTGAGGGGCGGCGCCGGCTTTGGCGATTGGGCGGCCTCAAGGGCTTGCTCCCGATGCTTGCCAACTCCTTGCCAATTGGCAAATGCCTGCTATATATCTGCCAATAGCGGGAGCAGGAAAATGCAGCTTCAGTCCATTGTCACCACACCAGCCACGGTCGGCAGCGCCATTTCGGATGAAGAGGCGGGCGCCCTGGCGCGCACCACCGTCAACCTGTTCAAGGCGTGGAACCTGACCGACCTCGAAGCCTGCATCCTGCTTGGCGGCATGTCGGCGCGAACCTGGGCGCGGTGGAAGGAGGGCGGCATAGGGCGGATCGACCGCGACCTGCGCACCCGCATGGCGCATCTGATGGGCATCCACAAGGGCCTGCGCTATCTCTTCACCGAACCGGCGCGCGGCTATGCCTGGATCCGCAAGCCAAACGCCACCTTCGGCGGGCAGTCGGCGCTCGACCTGATGCTGCGCGGTGAAATCTCCGATCTTGCCGCGATGCGCGAATGGCTCGACGCGGAGCGTGGTGCATGGTGAGTGGGCTCGCGGTCCGGCGCCGCGTCCACTGGCCCCAGACTTTTCGGATCATCCGCTCCATCCATCCGCCGATCGATCTCTTCGAGGACATCGCCGATCCGCGCGACTGGGAGGCGCTGGCCGCGGTCGAGGAGAAGACAAATCCGCGCATAAGACTCGAGATCGGCGATCTCGGCAAGGTGGCGGCGGCGAGGCGGGTTTCCGGTCCCGGCGCCAGCTTCGTCATGGCGCCCTTCGTGCATTGTTCGACGCTGCGGCCCGGCCGTTTCTCGGATGGCAGCTACGGCATCTACTATGCCGGCGACAGCGAGGATGTGGCACTGGCCGAGACCATCCACCACCATCAGAACTTCATGCGTGCCACCAACGAGGATCCGGGCTGGACGGCTGACTTTCGCGTGCTGGTCGGCAGCGTCGACCGCGACCTCGACGACGTCAACGCGGTGCCCGGCGTGCTCGATCCCGACGACTACACCGCTTCGCAGGCGGAGGGGCGGGCACTGCGGGCAGCGGGCAGCGACGGGCTGGTATGGAATAGCGTGCGCATGCCGGACGGGCAGTGCATCGGCATCTTCTGGCCAGACGTCATCACCGTGCCGGTGCAGGGCCGGCACTACAGCTACCACTGGGATGGCGGGCGCGTGGATTTCGTGCGCCAGCACGATACGGGCAAGGTGCTGGCGGTGATCTGAGGGCAGCTCCCCAGCGGGCGCGATCAACGCCGGTCGCGAAAGGCTGCCAGGCATCGCGCAACCGAAGCCCGACTTGTCCTGATTTCTTTGCGGTGCCGACTTGCGCAGATCAAGAATTTGCTTGATCAAGTTGCGGAACGGCCAGCAACCCGCAAATGTGATCCAAGTTCTGCCCACATGGTTATTCATCGAAGTCGACGGTTGGTTGAAAAGATGCGGCGGCCGGGCGTTTGTGCCGGCATCGTGCTGGTGCTCGCTGCTCCCGCCATGGCCGCGAACAGCCACATGGCGGATTGCGGCAGCGACAAGGTCACAGCTCCGAACCGGATCGTGGCATGCACAAATGTGCTGGAAGACCAGGCCGCGTCGGCGGGCGACAGGGCACTTGCCTACTTCAATCGAGCCTATTTGCTGGACAGCACCGGCCACTATGACCGCGCCATTGCGGACTATGACAAAGCGATCGCGTTGGACCCGAAGGACGCTGCCGTCTACAACAACCGTGGCCTCAGCCGGAGCCACAAGCAGGACTACGACCGCGCCCTGGACGATTACGGCAAGGCGATCGACATCGAGCCGAAATTCGCCCTCGCCTATGGCAACCGGGGCCTTATCTGGAACGACATCAAGCACGACTATGCCAAGGCCATCGCCGATTTCGACAAGGCGATCAGCCTCGAGCCCAACAATGGCGGCCTCTACAATGTGCGAGGCAACGCGTATCTGCGCGCGGGCGATTACGACAGCTCCATCACCAGCTACAGCCAGGCGATCTTTCTCGCCCCGGAGGATCCGGACCAGTATTTCAACCTTGGGCTGGCCTGGACCTCCAAGGGAAATCTGGAACGCGCCATCGCCGACTTCAGCCAGGCGATTAGCCTCGATCCGAAACATGTCCAGGCCTATCGCGGGCGCGCCGACGCCTGGGTCAAGCGCGGCGACAGTGACCGCGCCCTGTCGGACTACGACCAGGCAATAAGGCTCGATCCCGGCGACGCCGAGACCTTCCGCAACCGCGCCGGGATTTGGGAGCGTAAACGGGACTACGACCGCGCCATCGCGGATTACGATAAGGCGATCGCCATCGCTCCGCACGATGCGGCGGCTTACAATGGCCGCGGCTGGATGTGGGCGCTGAAACATGAGACCGACCGCGCCATCGTCGACTACGTCAAGGCAACCGCCTTCGATCCGAACTATGCGCTGGCTTACGACAATCTGGGCCTGGCGTGGTGGGACAAGGGCGACCTTGATCTCGCCATATCGGCCTTCGACCACGCGCTGACCATCGACCCCAAATATGCGGGGGCCTATAATGGCAGGGGGCTCGTGCGGATGGACAAGAACCAGTACGAGCTTGCCATCGCCGACTACAATATGGCGATCCTGACCGACGCCGGATTTGTCAGCGCCTACCGGAACCGGGGCAATGCGTGGAACCGGAAAGGCCAGTTCGACTACGCCATAGCCGACTTCGACCAGGCGATCAGCCGCGATCCAAAGGATGCCCGCGCCCATATCGGCCGGGGCTACAGCTGGATCTACAAGGCGGACTTTGCCAAGGCCGTCGCCGACCTTGACGAGGCGATCCGCATCGAACCCGACCGCGCCAGCGCCCATGACGCGCGCGGCTTGGCCAAGGTCTACAAGAGCGACTATGCCGACGCCTTGGCCGACTATGATGAAGCAATCCGCCTCAGCCCGAAATATGCCGGCGCCTACCAGAGCCGGGCCATCGTCAGCTTCTATTTCGGCCCGCCCGCCAAGGCACAGGCCGATTTCGAGCAGGCCGCCGCGATGAAGGCCGGGGATTCCTACTACGCGATCTGGCTCGACCTTGCGCGGCGCCGCAACGGGCAGCCCAGCATTCTTGCGGACGCCAGGCTCGACATGACGAAATGGCCGGCGCCGGTGGTTCGGCTGCTGCTCGGCCAGCAGACCCCGGAGGCGGCGCTCGCCGCCGCCGACGATCCGGACGCGACGAAGAAAAGCGAAGAGGTCTGCGAGGCGAATTTCTACATCGCGGAGTTCCAGCGGCTGCAGCACCACGATGAAGAGGCCCTGCGGCTCTACCGGCTCGCTCTGGCTGGTTGTCCCCGGGATTTCATCGAAGTCACCGCAGCAGCCACCGCGCTGCGCGCCATGGGCAAGGCGCCGTGAGGTGCGTTGGCTCGACCGGCCAAGCGAACCAGGCGCTGATGTAAGGCAAAACGGGCCTCTAGTCTTATTGTTGCAGATATAATGAGGATCACATCTGTTTGACCAAAGGAAGTGCGGGGCTCCCGACGTCGGGGCAGCAATGGAAAACAGCCTTGCCGGCGACTGGAAAGTTCGCCGCACCATGATCGATTTCCTGACCGGCGCGACCTACCGCTTCGCCGGCGACGCAGTGGTCACGGCCGATGCTTTTACCGAGCATGGCCTGATGCGGATCGGCTCGCGCGAAATGCCGGCGAGCAGAAGCTACCGGCTCAAGCCCTGCGGGAGCTCGATGCGGGTGCTGCACGCCGATGGCCGTGACTTCATCGAACTCGAGCCGAAGGCGGCGCAGTTCGTCCGGCATCCGTGTGGCGCCGATCTTTATGTCGGGCGCTTCTTCTTTCGCGGTCCGGATGAATGGGCCGAGGCGTGGCGCGTCAAAGGTCCGCGCAAGAACTATGCGAGCCTTGGGCGGTTTTGGCGCGTCCCCTGAAAGAGTTCATTGACTCATTCGGCGATCGAACGGATGACCCGCGCCGGGTTTCCGCCGACAAGCATGTTCGGGGGTACATCCCTTGTCACCACCGAGCCCGCCGCGACGACGGAGTTTTCGCCAACGGTCACGCCGCCGACGACCGTTGCGCCGGCTGCGATCCAGACGTTTCGTTCAATGACGATCGGCCTGGCCGTGGTGAAGCCGCGCCGCCGGGATGGTTCGAGCGGATGACCCGATGTGATGAGGCTCACATTCGGGCCGATCATCACATCGTCGGCGATGTCGAGCCCGCCGAGATCATAGAAGGTGCAGTTCTGATTGATGAAGACATTGCGTCCGATGCGCATGCCGGCTCCGCCGGTCGCATAAAAGGGCGGCACCAACAGAACGCTGTCGTCCACCTTCTTGCCGATCAGTTCGCTGAACAGCGCACGGACCTCGCCGGCGTCGTTGAACGTCAAACGGTTGAGACGGGCGGTGATCGCCATCGCCCGTTTGACGTCCGCCAGCATGGCTGCCGATTCCGGCGTCCTCCCGGGGATGATCCTGGTGCGCCCGTCATCGGCCATTCCCGGCTATTCCTAGCGAACGACCAGCACCGGGATCTCGGTGTAGGACAGCACTTCCGCCGTCTGGCTGCCCAGAAGCAGCCTGCCCAGTCCGCGGCGGCCATGCGAGGCCATGACGACTAGGTCGCAGCCCAGAGCCTGCGACAGTTCCAGGATCGCTTCGGCGGGCCTTTTATCCTCGACATGGACCACCTCGGCGGAGACGCCGGCCGCATCGGCTGAAGCCTTGCACTTGTCGAGAACCTCCTTGCCGTATTTGCGCGATTCTTCCTGGAAGACGGCCAATTCATCGCCCGCCGCATAGCCGGCCATGGCGCCGCCCCAGGCGAAGATCGGGAATTGTTCCGAGACGGTGACGAAGGTGACGGTGGCGCCGACGCCCTTGGCCAGCATAAGGCCGTGGGCGACGCCCTTGCCGGCCAGTTCCGATCCGTCGGTGGCGATGAGCAGATGTTTGTACATGATGATCTGACCTGTTGTGCAAGGGCCGATGCCCTTGGGGTGGCGGGAGCCCGAAAAAGGCTGATCCTGATATAGTCGCGGCGTCGAGACCCTTACAGGCCGACTTTGGTGTGGATCAACACCAATGGCTGTCTGGCCGCCCGGAGCGGCGTGATTTTTCGCTTGGCGGCTCGTTGCCGACCTTGGCGCCGCCTCTCATCCCCTACCGGGCATTTCTCCTTGCCGCTGACGGAGAGAAGTGGCGGCGGCCAGATGAGGGGCGGCGCGCATCGGGAAGAGGCCCGGCGCGGACTCGCCAGTCGGATTTGCCTTTGCCGGATCGTCCTCTAGAGTGCCGGCAACCTTGAGGGCATCCCATGAGCAGCGCGCTACCGCAAATCCATCTGGTCCGGCATGGCGAGACGGCGTGGAGCCTTTCGGGGCAGCACACCGGTCGCACCGACATGCCGCTGACGCCGGCCGGCGAGGCCGCCGCGCGCGCTCTGGCGGATCGCCTGAACGGCCTGTCGTTCTCGACCGTATGGTCGAGCCCCTCGCAGCGCGCCTTCAACACCAGCGAGCTTGCAGGATTTGGGGCGCGGAGCGTCAAGATGGACGATCTGCAGGAGTGGGATTACGGCGCCTATGAGGGGCGCACCACGAAGGAGATACTGGCTGAGCGGCCCGGCTGGAATGTCTTTCGCGACGGTTGCCCGCAGGGCGAGACGGCGGCCGATGTCGGCGTCCGCGCCGACAGGATCGTCGATCGCCTGCGCCAGGCCAGCGCCGACATACTGATCTTTTCCAGCGCGCATTTCCTGCGCGTGCTTGCCGCCCGCTGGCTCGGCCTGCAGCCTGAAGGCGGCGCTCTGTTCGTGCTCGATACGGCCAGCATCAGCGTGCTCGGCTACGAGCACGACCTCGGCGAGCCGGTCGTGCGCAAGTGGAACCTGAAGTAGGGCGGTTGCACCGGATCGAAAGGGACACATGCTTTGTCATCGGCGGGCGGAGCAAGGAGCGTAGCTCCTGCTTCGCCCTGGGCTGATGACGCTGGAAGGCTACGGCCAATCCAAATGCCTCTATCTGTCGAACTTCCGGATTGCCTCGGCGGTCACGGGCGTGAAGAAATTCACCAGATTGCCGTCGGGATCGCGAAACAGCAGCGAGCGGTTGCCCCAGGGCATGGTGGTCGGCTCCTGCACGGTCGTGACCTTGATGACGTCCGACAGGCGGGCGAACTCGGCATCGACGTCGCCGACGCGGAATTCGATGATGGCGGTGTGGTTGTCGGCGGGGCGGGCGATGTCGCCGCCGAACAGCATCAAGGTACGCGTGCTGCCGATCGCCAGCGTGCAGGCTGGCGTCGCCAGTTCGGCGAAGTCTTCGGTATACACCGTCACGGGCATGCCGGTGATCTCGCCGTAAAAGCGCACGAGGCGCTGAACATCCGAGGTGATGATGCGGACAGAGACGAAATTCATCGCATTGGCTCCTTGATCGCTGAAGCCGCGACGGGCTTCCCGGCCGATCTATAGGCCAGTCCTCCTGACACCTTTCCGTCAGGAGCCGGTGCGGCTGTCATTCATTCGCCTGTTTGCCAAAGCCAGGATTGAGGCAATAGACTGGAGGGCCCATCGCCGATCGCTTGGGCGCAACTTCAACAACAGCCTGGAAGGAATGGATGATGACGACACTGTTCGTGAGACATGCCGTGTCCGACTACAAGGCATGGCGCAAGGTTTATGACGCGTTCGCCCCGGTTCAGAAGGCCAGCGGCGTGAAGGCGGAGAGCGTCTACCAGGTGGCGGACGATCCTAATGACGTCACCGTGACCCATGATTTCGCCAATGCCGCCGACGCGCGCGCCTTCATCGAAAATCCAAAATTGAAAGAAGCGATGGCGAGCGCCGGCGTGGTCGGCGCGCCCACCATGTGGATCACCAACAAGGCCTGATTTGGCCAGGAGCGGTTCATCGTTTCATGGAAACGCCGAATCGCTCCATCCCCTTGTTTTAACGTAATTCCGGCCCGGCGGAGGAGGCTTGTTCACCACCCACCAGCGCCAGTTCCTCCGGCGTCAGATGCCGCGCCGTGCCCTTGGCGAGGTCGCCCAACTGCAGGCGGCCGATGGCGATGCGGATGAGGCGCTTGACCTCGATGGCGTGCGCTGACAGCAGGCGGCGGATGTGTCGGTTTTTGCCTTCGTCGAGCACGATCTCCAGCCAGGCGGTGCGGCCGCCGCTGCGCAAAAACGCGATCGAGCTTGCCGTCAGGGTCTCGCCATCGACGGTCACCCCCGCGCGCAGCGCCTCCAGCATCGCTTCATCCGGCACCATGCCGACCTGCACGTGATAGGTCTTTGGCAGATGCGAGGCCGGGTCCATGAGCCGGTTGGCGAAGCGGGTGTCGTTGGTCATCAGGAGCAGGCCTTCGCTCGCCTTGTCGAGACGGCCGACGGGAGAGACGAAGGGCAGGTCGAGCCCTTCCAGGCAGGCATAGACGGTCTCGCGCTGCTGCGGGTCGTCACGGGTGGTGACCAGCCCGCGCGGCTTGTTCAGCATCAGATAGACCTTGCGCTCGGCGACGACCTCTTCGCCATCGACGCTGATCTTGTCGCGGTTCATGTCCACGCGCTGCTCGGCATCGCGGACCACCTTGCCGCCGACGCGCACACGGCCTTCGGCAATCAGCACCTGCGCCTGCGTGCGCGAGCACAGGCCAAGCTTTGAGAGCGCGCGATTCAGGCTGACGCCGGGCGGGGCGGGTCGCCCGTCGCTGTTTGGTGTTCCTCGTCGTGCCATGCCGATCGCCGGTGTTGGTCGGCCGACAGATGGCATGAGCGGCGAGGCGTGTGCAAGACATGGCCTCGCCTTCTCCCGGCAAGGGAGAAGGCGGGTCGCATTGCTTCAGGCGGCCGCCTTCTCGTTCGCGATGCCGTTCAGCACAGCGAGCGCGTCGGCCGGCAGGTCGAGGTCCGCAGCCGCCAGGTTCTCGCGGAGATGGCCGACCGAGGAGGTGCCGGGGATGAGCAGGATGTTGGGCGCGCGGCGCAGCAGCCAGGCGAGCGCCACCTGCATCGGCGTCGCGCCAAGTTTGCGTGCGACATTGGCCAGCGTGTCCGACTGCAGCGGCGTGAAGCCGCCAAGCGGGAAGAACGGCACATAGGCGATGCCGTCGGCACCAAGAGCATCGATCAGCGCGTCGTCATTGCGGTGCGCGATGTTGTAAAGGTTCTGCACGCACACGATCGGTACGATCCGGCGCGCTTCCTCGACCTGGGCGAGGGTGACGTTGCTCAGACCTATGTGCTTGACCAAGCCCTGCCGCTGCAATTCGGCCAGAACCGTCACCTCCTTCGCGATCGAGCCTTCGGACGGTTCATGCAGGCCGTCATGACGGCGGAAGTTGACGACATCGAGCGCATCGAGGCCGAGATTGCGCAAATTATCGTGCACCGCCTGCCTGAGCTCTTCCGGCGCGAAGGCCGGAACCCACGCGCCCTTGTCGTCGCGCCGGGCGCCGACCTTGGTGACGATGGTGAGGTTGGCGGGGTAGGGGTGCAGCGCCTCGCGGATGATCCGGTTGGTGACGTGCGGGCCGTAGAAATCCGATGTGTCGATATGGTCGACGCCGCTTTCGATCGCCTCGCGCAGCACGGCGAGTGCCGCATCGCGGTCCTTCGGCGGGCCGAACACGCCGGGTCCAGCCAGTTGCATGGCGCCGTAGCCCAGGCGCTTCACGATGCGGTCGCCGAGTTGGAAGGTTCCGGCCTTGCTGATGTCGGTCATGGTCTCATCTCCTTCTGGATCGGCCCAATATAGACTTCGAGCATCTGCACGATAATATGGTGCAATCGGTACACCCTGTGCGGAAAGGCGAACAATGGCGGCGAATCTCGGTGACCTCCAGGCGTTCATGGCGGTGGCGCGCGCCGGCGGCTTTCGCGAAGCGGCCCGGGTGAGCGGCGCCAGCGCTTCCAGCCTCAGCGAGACGGTGCGGCGGCTGGAGAGCGGGCTCGGCGTGCGGCTCCTCAACCGCACCACGCGCAGCGTCGCGCCCACCGAGGCCGGCGCGCGGCTGCTCGAGCGGCTCGGCCCGGCACTCGGCGAGGTCGAGGCGGCGCTCGACGTGGTCAACGGCTTTCGCGGCCGAGCGGCCGGCACGCTGCGGCTCAACGTGCCGGTCGTCGCCGCGAAACTGGTATTGCCGCGCCTGTTGCCGCCCTTCCTCGCCGCCTATCCCGACATTCGGCTGGAAGTGACCGCCGAGGACAGTTTCGTCGACATACTGGCGAGTGGCTGCGATGCCGGCATCCGCTATGACGAGCGGCTGGAGCAGGACATGATCGCCGTGCCGATCGGCCCGCGCCGGCAGCGTTTCGCCACCGCCGCCGCGCCAGCCTATCTCGACCGGCACGGCCGGCCCGACCATCCGCGCGACCTGCTCGATCACGCCTGCCTGCGCGGCCGCTTCGCCAGCGGCGTCATGCCGCCCTGGGAGTTCGAGCGCGACGGCGAGGTGGTGAGCGTCGACCCGACCGGCCCGCTGCTGGTCAGCACCGGCACCGCGATGACGCTCGCGCTCGAGGTGGCGGTCGCCGGCGGCGGCATCGTCTCGCTGTTCGAGGACTGGCTGCGCCCCTATTTCGACGACGGCAGGCTGGAACCGGTGCTGGAGCCCTGGTGGCAGGAGTTTTCAGGCCCGTTCCTCTACTATCCTGGCCGCCGCCTGATCCCGGCGCCGCTGCGCGCCTTCATCGATTTCATCGGCACGATGCGGTGGGAGTGAGTGCAACGGGCATGCCGCCGCATGCTTGTCTCTTCCGCCGGAGGTCAAATACCCGATGTAACACTTTGTTGTCATTGAGGGTCTATCGAGGAGGCGATACGGCGAAAGCCCGGTGAGAGGAAAGGCGCGCGATGGGTTCGCCCTGGTCCGAATTGCTGGCCAATCTCGCGGTCGTCGCGATGTTCGTTTCGGTCTGGATCCACACGCATGTGTGGCTGGACCGCAGGCCGGCCATGGCGAAGGCGGTGGCCTTCGGCCTGCTGATGGGCGCCGGCGCCATCATCCTGATGCTGACCCCGATGCAGTTGCAGCTGGGCGTCCTGGTCGATCTCAGGGCGACGATGATCGGACTTGCCGGCTTCTTCGGCGGTCCTGTCGCGGGCATCGTCGCCGGGATCATGGCGGGAGCGTTCCGGACTTTCGAAGGCGGCATCGGCGCCTTCGCCGGGACGGTCGGGATCGCGGCCACCATGCTGATCGGCATTGCCGGCAATCTTGCCCTCAGGGGCCGCCCGCCCGCCATGGCCGATATCATGATCCTTGGCGCGGCGGCCGCGGCCGGATCGCTGTTTGGCCTTTCCGTCCTGCCGCGAGCCGTCCTGCAGACCGTTCTGCCGGAGGTGGCGCTGCCTTCCACCTTGCTCATCTTCGTCTCCGTAGCGATGTCGGGGCTTGCGCTCCACCAGGAGCGGCGTCGTCTCGAAGCATTGCAGTCCAGGCGCATCTTCAAGGCCGTGGTGGAGACCTTGCCCGACTGCCTCAACGTCAAGGACCTCGACGGGCGGTTCATCATCGCCAACCCGGCAACGGCCGAGCTGATGCATGCGCCTGATGCCAAGGCGCTGATCGGCAAGACGGATTTCGACTTCTATCCGCGCGAAACGGCGCAGGAATTCCGCGAGGACGAGCTTGCCGTGCTGGCGTCCGGCGTCTCCTCCACCATCGAACAGCGCCTGCACCACGAGGACGGGACCGAGGGCTGGCTGGCGACCTTGAAAGCGCCGTTTCGCGACAAGACCGGGGCGGTCGTCGGGCTGATCACGCACAATCGCGACATCACCATGCGCAAGCAGCTGGAGAGCGAACTGGCGGAAAGCCAGGCGAGGCTCGGAGACGCGCTGACGCACATGGCCGATGGCCTGGTGATGTTCGACCCCGACGGCAGGCTGGTGCTGTGCAACGCCCGGTACCGCGCCATGTTTCCGAAGACGGCCGACATCAGGGTGCCCGGTGCCGACTACCGCGATATTCTGCGCGCCTCGGCGGCGCGCGGCGAAGGGATCACGCCGCCGGAGGCGGTCGAGGACTGGATCGCCGACGTGATGGCCTCGCAGCCGCTTGCCAGCCACCGCCAGGTGCGGCTCGCCGACGGGCGCTGGCTGGATGTGCGGACCCGGCCGACCGGGGATGGCGGAAGCCTCAGCGTGTTTTCCGACATCACCGAGGCCAAGCAGGTCGAGGCTGAATTGCTGATGGCCAACGAGAAGCTGAACCTTTTGGCGCATCGCGACGGGCTGACCGAGCTCATGACGCGGCGGGCCTTCGACGAAGCGCTGGCGCGCGAATTCGCCCGCGGCCGACGCAAAGCGACGCCGCTCAGCCTGCTCCTTATCGACGTCGACTGGTTCAAGCCGTTCAACGACCATTACGGCCATCCGGCGGGTGACGAATGCCTGCGCGCCGTCAGCCGCTGCATCGAGGCGACGGCCCCGCCGTCCGGCCGACGCGGCAGCCCGCTATGGCGGCGAGGAGTTCGCGCTCATCCTGCCCGAAACCGGCGCGAGAGGCGCCTTCGTCATTGCCGAAACCCTGAGGAGCAAGGTGCGCGACCTCGGGCTCGCCCATGCCGGCAGCGAAAAGGGCATCGTCACCGTCAGCATCGGGGTCGGTACCCTCGACGGCGGCGCGGCGATCGAGATCGCCGATCTCGTCAGGCGCGCCGACGAGGCGCTGTACGGCGCCAAGGCCGCTGGGCGGGACCGCGTGCATGGCTGGCGCCCGCATCTCAGCGAGCCGCGCTCGACCGGTTCCACGCGCAAGCCGTGAGGCTGTCACAGGCTTGTCATGATCCGCTGCGATTAATCCATAAATCTGGATAAATGGATTGATGGACAAGACAGCGGCATTGCTGGCGCTCGCCGCGCTCGGCCAGGAAACAAGGCTGGAGGCATTCCGGCTGTTGGTCCGCGCCGGGCCCGAGGGTGCGCCGGCAGGGGAGATCGCCACGCGGCTGGGCGCGGTGCAGAACACCATGTCGGCGCATTTGAAGGTCCTCGGTCAGGCCGGGCTGGTGCATGCCGAGCGCGAGGGGCGCAGCATCCGCTATACGGCTGACATGACCGGGTTTCGCGACCTTCTGGCCTATCTGATGGAGGATTGCTGCAACGGCAAGCCGGAGCTTTGCCAGCCGATCATCCAGGCCGTGACCTGCGAATGTTGAGGTGGGAGCCATGACCGACCTTCGACGCCGTCTCGCGGCCGAGGCGCTGGGCACCGCCATGCTGGTTGCCACGGTGGTCGGCTCGGGCATCATGGCCAGTAGGCTGACTGGTGACGCCGCACTTTCGCTGCTTGGCAACACGATGCCGACCGGCGCCATGCTGGTGGTGCTTATCGCAACGCTGGGACCGGTCTCCGGCGCCCATTTCAACCCGGCGGTCACGCTGGTTTTTGCGCTGCGGCGCGAAATCGACTGGGTCGCGGCGCTGGCTTACGTCGCCGTGCAGGTCCTCGGCGGCCTCGTCGGTACACTGGTGGCGCATGCCATGTTCGAACTGCCATTGCTGGAGATTTCGACAACGGTGCGAAGCGGGCAGGGGCAGTGGCTGGCCGAACTGGTCGCGACCTTCGGCCTGGTCTTCACCGTCCTTGCCGGCCTGCGCTTCCGCAACGACGCCATCCCCTGGCTGGTCGGGCTCTACATCACCGCCGCCTATTGGTTCACGGCCTCGACCTCGTTCGCCAATCCGGCGGTGGCCATCGCCCGCGCCTTCTCGAATACGTTTGCCGGAATCCGACCATCCGATGTCCCGGCCTTCATAGCCGCGGAATTGGCAGGTGCGCTGCTTGCCCTGTCGCTGGCCGGCTGGCTGCTGGCGGACCCCAGGACTCTTACCCGGATGAAAGCCGCGCCATGATCATCACGATCTATCACAACACCGACTGCGGAACCTCGCGCAATACGCTGGCGATCATCCGCCAGTCCGGCGAGGAGCCGGAGGTGATCGAGTACCTGAAGACGCCGCCGTCGCGCGACAGGCTTATCGAACTGATCGAGGCGATGGCGATGACGCCACGCGAGTTGTTGCGCGAGAAGGGCACGCCCTATGCCGAGCTCGGCCTTGGCGATGCCAAGTGGAGCGACGACGAGATCCTCGATTTCATGCTGGCGCACCCGATCCTGATCAACCGGCCGATCGTGGTCAGCCCGCTCGGCGTCGTCCTGGCCCGGCCGTCCGAGGCGGTGCTCGATTTCCTGCCCAACCCCGACATCGGCCCGTTCACCAAGGAGGACGGCGAGATCGTCGTCGACGCCGGCGGCAAGCGGGTTGTCTGAGTCCCTATTTCGGCCGGTCTCGGAACTTGCGCCAGTCGATGCCATCGGCAACGGCGGCATTGCCTTTGGCGGCTCGCCGGTCGACACTGCCCCACAGCACAATTCAAAAGCTTCCGCCCGATGACTGGAATGTTTCCCGCCACCTCCATGCCTGACCGAGATTGGTGGGAGGTGCTTTGGCCAGAGCCGTCGGGTCTTTTGCTGTCGTTAGGTATCGAGCCCGGCATGACGGCACTCGATCTGTGCTGCGGCGACGGCTATTTCACCGCTCCGCTTGCGAAAATCGTCGGTGGCCGCGTCTATGCGCTCGACCTCGACCCGGACATGATCGTGGCGGCCAAGGCCGAAGTGGAGCAGCGCGGCGTTTCGGTCCTGGAATGGATTGTTGCGGATGCCAGCGATGTTGCGGAACTTGTGCCTGAAAAAATCGATTTTGTGCTGATGGCCAACACCTTCCACGGCGTGCCTGATCAGCCGGCCCTTATCAAAGTCGTGGCCCGTGTGCTCAAGCCGCGCGGTCTGTTTGCGCTCGTCAATTGGCATCAGCGGCCGCGAGAGCAGACGACCGTGCTCGGCAAGCCGCGCGGCCCCAGGACAGAGATGCGCATGTCACCCGAAGCAGTGGTGGCGGTTTTGAAGGCTAATGGTTTCCGGCTTTTGCGAATGGTTGATCTACCGCCGTATCACTACGGGGCAGTGTTCGAACACAAGGGATGATACGAAATCTCCCGCCCGGTGCGGAGGCGGGCGCCTGTTCCAGGACTCCGGATCGCGTGCTCGATCACGCCTATAGTATGCCTATCCACCAAAGAAACAGGGCGAACGTCGCGGCGAATACAGCGAGGGTATAAATAGCAAGGAGCAGCAGGATGGGGAAAAAATCACTGTCGAAGATTGCCACGATTGGATGGATCTTTTTGTGATCCCCCTTAGAGTCCCCGATGTCGATGCGCGTTAAGTCGTTTTCGACTGGCGGGACCGTGGTGTTTGGAGTTGTAACTTTCTCCGCCGCGCTCGAAATTCCTTTGGCGATGTCTTCGCTCTTCGCGGGACCATCGGATAGGTGATCCCGCGTGGTCGCTTTGGTGAACAATTGAACGCCACGCATGCTCATGGCTACTAAGCTTCTTGCCTGACTTATGTTCCTTCAAATGTCAGCTTCGCATGCATTTTGTGCGGTGGCGCCTGACCCGTCGGTGATCCTGCCTGATGCCGCATTTCGGGCATTGGCATCCACGAATGCGGATTGGGTTGGAGGTGCATTTCCTTCCAATCCCGACATCGGCCCGTTCACCAAAGAGGATGGTGACGCCGGCAAGCGGATCGTCCGAGATCTATTTTCGGCCTCAGAACTTGCGCGGGTCGATGCCCTTTGTGCCCGGACCGTAGGGGCTCGGATAGATTTCGCCGATGGTCATCAGTTCGATCTCGCCATCGAGCGTCGAGCCGATGATCTTGACGTCGGGATCGTCGCAGCAGAACTCCCAGATCACCTGCCGGCATTCGGCGCATGGCACGCCCGAGTAGGGGCCGTGGCAGACGATGGCCTCGATCTGCCGCTCGCCGGCCGCCGCCATCTGCATTACCGCGTTGCGCTCGGCATGCACCGATTGCTGCAAGGTGACGATTTCGACATTGCAGGCGGAGAACAGCCGGCCCGACGCGGTGCGCACGGCCGAGCCGACCTTGTGGTTGGAGTAGGGCGTGTAGGCCTTGTCGCGCGCCTCGGCGGCGGCGGTGACGAGGGCCTGGTCGGCGCTTGAAAGTTTGTCGAAGCTGGTCTTCTGCATGGGTCTCTCCGCATCCGGGCTCCATCCCGCATTGATTCAGGATGGAGCCTCATCTCGTTGCTTTTTCGGCGTCTTCCGTGGCTCAGGCCGGCTGACGTTGCGATCGCGTCGCAAGTCCGGCGACGAAGGGGACGACCGAGAGGATAAAACCGACCAGCGAGGCCGGAATGCCGCCGGGTTCGCCCATCAGCACCAGGATCGCGGTAGACCCGGCGCCGATGACGATAGTCGCCAGCATCGACCAGGACGGAATGCGCCAGCCGAAGGTGGCCGACAGCACCGGCAAAAGCAGGCCCGGCACATAGACCGAGAAGCCGAGCATCAGGATGGTGACGATGCCGGGCACGCTGAGCGCCACGACCAGCGCCACAAGGCCGAGCACGAGCAGCAGGATGCGGCTGGTCCACAGCCTTTCCCGGTCGCTGGCATCGGGGCGCAGCCGCGAGATCACGTCGCGCTGCAGCGTGGTGGCGGTGATGAGCAGCGTCGTGCTGGCCGTCGACATCGCCACCGCCAGGAAGGCGGCCACCAGCACGCCGATGATGCCGTGCGGCAGAAGCTGCACCATCAGGTCGGGCATGGCGTTGACCGGGTTGGCGCCGGCCGGCAGCAGCGCCCTGGCGGCGACGCCGAGAAAGGTGAGGATGACGCCGAACACCGCCATGATGACGAAGCCGTAGACCAGGCCCTTGCGCGCCGTCTCCGGCGAATTGGCCGAAAAGACGCGCTGGAAGCCGATCGTGTCGATGAAGCCGGCGGGCAGCAGCAGGAACCAGACGAACAGCGTGGCCGGCGGCACGTTGGCGAAAAGATGATAGAAGCCCGGAATATCCCTCGTCGCTTCATAGATGTGTGGCACGCCAGGCCCGAAGATGACGAACAAGGGCGCCACCACGCCGATGACGATGAGGAAGATGACGGCCTGCAGCACGTCGGTCGCCACCACCGCCAGGAAGCCGCCCAGCATGGTGTAGACGATGACGACCAGGAAGGCGACGATGGCGCCGGTCTTCGGGTCCATGCCCGAGAACAGGGTGAACACCATGGAGATGCCGAACACCTGCGCCGCCGCCCAGGCGAGATAGTTCCAGCTGGTCACCAGCGAGGCGGCGACGCGGACGGAACCGGGATAATCCTGTGCGACGATGTCGGGCGTCGTCACATGCATGCGCTGGCGCACGATCCTGGCCAGGAAGATGCCCATCAGCAACAGGCCGATCGGGAAGGTGAACCACCACCAGGTGCCCGCTATGCCGTAGCGCACGACCATTTCGGGCGTGCCGAAAAGGCCGGCAAGGCCAGTCCATGAGGCGAAGGCCGAGATGGTCAGCCACAGCGGGCCCATGCGGCGCCCGGCGACGATGTAATCTTCCTCGGTCCTGATCGAGCGGGCGAAGAACAGCCCGATGCCGGTGACCGCCACGAGATAGATGGCGACGACCGCTATATCCAGATTTCCCATTTCGTACCCCTTCACATCCAAAGCGGTGGCGCGCCGCGCCCCATGGCGCCGCGCAGTCCTGTTCGTTGCCCTCTTCGCGGGGGCTTGACGACCCTCTGCAATATTTGTCACATGCAAAAATCTTTTTTGCAAGTGCTGAATCTGGACCCATGATCGGAGACTTCGAATGACCCAAGCCCAGGCCAATCCGGCGACCACCGAGCTGGTCGAGCGCGGCCGCGCCCGCATCGCCTGGATCCGTTCGCGCATGGCGTTGCTGGCCGGGCTGCGCGAGGAGTTCCGCCGCACGCAACCCTTCGCCGGCCGGCGCATCGGGGTGTCCCTGCATGTCGAACCGAAGACGGCCGTGTTGCTCGAAGTGCTGGCCGAGGGCGGCGCCGAGATCGTCGGCACCGGCAATCACGGCTCGACGCAGGACGATGTCGTCGCCTTCCTGCAAAGCCAGGGCATCGGGATTTTCGGCCGCCGGGCCGATACGCTGGCCGATCATCACGCCAATCTGGCGCGGGTGCTGGATGCAAAGCCCGAGATGCTGCTCGACAACGGCGCCGACCTTGCCGCCGGCGTTGTCGAACGCGGCATCGCGGCGTCCATCCTCGGCGGCACCGAGGAGACGACCTCGGGCGGCGACCGGCTGCGCGCCGAGTTGGCCGGCAAGGTGCCGTTCCCTTCGATCGTCATCAATGACAGTCCGCTGAAGGCGATCGGCGAGAACAAGCACGCGGTCGGCCAGTCCGTGGTGGAGAGCTTCATGCGCATCACCAACCTGATGATCCCCGGCCGGCGCTTCTGCGTCATCGGCCATGGCTGGTGCGGACGCGGCATCGCGCAGTATCTGCGGGCGCTCGGCGGACGCGTGGCTGTCGTCGAGGTCGACGAGATCAAGGCCCTGGAGGCGGCACTCGACGGCTATCGCGTGGCGCCGCTCGCCGACCTCGCGCCGTGGGCGGAAGTGTTCATCACCGCCACCGGCCGCGCCGGCGTGCTGCCGGCCAGCGCGATCGCCGCCATGCGGGATGGCGCGGTGCTGGCCAATTCCGGGCACTTCCCGTGGGAGATCGACACGGACGGCCTTGGCACCATGACCACCGCGGCCACCGATTTGGACGGCACGTTGCGGCGGCTCGACCTCGCCACTGGGCGGCATATCATCCTCGTTGCCGAGGGGCGCATGTTCAACCTTGCCGGCAGCGAGCCGAAGGGCAATTCGATCGAATCCATGGACATCGGCTTCATGCTGCAGGCGCTGTCGCTGGAGAGGGTGGTGAAGGGCAACGGGCTTACGGCGGGCGCGCAGCCGGTGCCAGACGACATCAACCGGCGCATCGCCCGACTGATGACGGCTTCGATGGGCGCCGCCTTGTAGCTATGGTAAGCCCCTGATTCTCTTATTTGACGCAATTCCTGTGGGAAAACCGTTCACGCTTTTCCTGGAATTGCCTTGGTCCGGGAAGGATTGTGGGTATGGCTGGCAAGACCGCGGAAGCGCCGGATTACTCGGTGCCGGCCCTGGAGAAGGCGTTCGACATCATCGAACTCCTGGCCGACCAGAAGGACGGGCTGAACCAGGGCCAGATTTCCGAGGCGGTTGGCCGCTCGATCCACCAGATATACCGCGTGCTGCAGGCGCTGGAGCGGCGCGGCTACATCTTCCGCGACCGCCCGGCCGGGCCCTATTTCCTGTCGCCGCGCATGTTCGAGCTGGCGCACCGGCACGAGCCGCTCCGCGGCCTCGTCCAGGCGGCGCTGCCCTCGATGCGGCGGCTGTCCGACGCCATCCAGCAATCCTGCAATCTCGGCGTCCACAATGCCGGAAGGGTGCTGATCCTGGCGCAGGTGGAAAGCCCGGCGGCGTTCGGTTTTCGCGTCCGCGTCGGCGCCGAGTTTCCGCTGTTCACCACCGCGACCGGACGCACGCTGATGGCGTTCCAGCCGCGGGACAGAGTCAATCAATGGCTGCAAGCCACTGGTATCGTTGATGAAAAGGCCGATGTGCTGGAGGCGCTCGCCCGCATCGGCGCCGACGGCCATGAAGAGGTGGCGGACGGGCTGCAGCCGGGCGTCATCGACCTCGCCTTTCCGGTCATCGGACCGTTCGGCCATTCGGTCGCCGCGCTCACGGTACCCTATGTGGCGACCACCTACAGCGTGCTCGACCTTGCCACCGTGCGCCGCTACGCCGCGCAGGCGGCCGAGGAGATCAGGCTGGTCCTGGCGCCGGAGCCATCGCAATGACCGGAGGCGACGGGTCAGTTTGAATCTAGGCCGGGTGAGTCGGCCAGAATAGCCAGAGCAATGCCGCTGCCGCGACTATCCAGACCGCGATCATGAATATCAGGCCGGCCTTGCTTACCGGCCTGGCGCGTCCGGTCGCTTCATCCCGGAATTCCCGCATCAGATCAACCGGCACCAGCTTGACCGCCAGCATGATTCCCAGCGGCACGATGATGAGGTCGTCCAGATAGCCGATGATCGGAATGAAGTCGGGGATCAGGTCAATGGGGCTCAGCGCGTAGGCGGCGACCGCACCGGCAACCGCCTTGGCATACCAGGGTACGCGCGGGTCGCGGGCGGCAAGCCAGAGGGCGACGACATCACGCCTGATGGCTCGGGCCCATTGTCTGGTCGCATTCAAAATCCTCAAACCAGTGCTCGCTTCTTGCAAGGGCCGCGCGCGGCCGGTGGTTCTAGTGGCTATCGCCGGTAATACGCAGGGAAGCACGAATTCGCACAGGATTGTATTGCTCCACTGTCGATGCGGACGGCCGATCATAGTCGGATGATCCGGCGGGCGCCTCTAACGGCTTGCCACCTTGTGGCGCCGAACGAGGCGGTATTCATGCCAGATCAGCCAGATGACGATGAGATCGAACAGGGTGAGCACGATCAGCCCCGCCGAATGGGTATAGCTGAAGCGGTAGAGCTGATAGACGATGAACAGCAGCAAGGCGACCAGCGAGGCCGGATAAGCCCATAGCTTGCCCCTCAGCAGGCCCACCACCAGGGCAATCTTGATGAGGCCGTGGCTGAGCAGGTAGAACGCGTAGAAATGCTGCGTGCCGACGGAGAAATGGCTCGCCGCGTGCATCAGATGGCTGGCGATGAAATCGTTCGGGTCCTCGGTCAGCTCTTCCTGTGTCAGCCTGTTCACCAGCGCCACGATCGTGCTGGTGCTGACAAGGGCAAGCAGCAGGCCGCCGATGCATTCGACCAGCGCATGTGCGCCCTTAAGCAGCAGGCTGACCTCGAAAATCTGATGGACACGCTGCTCGTTCATGCGGTCTCCTGTACCCTGGCGTGGCGCTTCGACGTTCAACCGGCCGGGCGTCATGGCGCCGGGTGATCGTCCGGCTTCTGCGGCTTCGGCCGCCGGGCGAGATCGCGGATGCGGCCGGCGACCTTATCGTCCAGCGGGTTGTAGACGATCATGCTCAGGTCCGGCCGGCCATCGACCGCGAAAGCCGAGTATTCCAATTCGATGTCGCCGAGTTCCGGGTGCTTCAGGCGCTTGGTCCCATCGCCGTGGCTGAGCACGTCGTTTTCCCGCCACAGGGCGGCGAATTCGGGGCTGACGCTGCAGAGTTCGTCGACCAGCTGGGTGACTTCCGACACCGCGCCGGCGCGCGCCGCATCGGCCCGGAACGCGCCCACCACGAAACGGGCGAGGTTTTCCCAATCGTGTTGCTTGGCGCGGATAGTGGGACTTCGGAACATGAAGCGCAGGATGTTGCGCTGGCCGGCGGGCAGGGCGCCGTAGTCGGTCAGCACCACTTCGGCGGCGCGGTTCCAGGCAACGACATCCCAGGTGGCCGTCTTGATCAGAGCGGGGCTGGCATCGAGCGTATCGAGCAGGCGCTGGAGGCGAGGGCTGACGCCGTCGGCCCCGATGTAGCGGACTTCGGGCGGGCGCCCCAGCCCGAGCATGAAAAGATGTTCGCGTTCCGCCTCGGTCAGAAGCAGTCCCTTGGCGATCCGGTTCAGCACATCGGCCGAGGGCGCGCCGCCACGGCCCTGCTCCAGCCATGTGTACCAGGTCGGGCTTATGTTGGCGCGCTGGGCGACCTCTTCGCGGCGCAGCCCCGGCGTGCGCCTGCGCCCGGAGAAGCCGAACGATGCCGGATCGAGCCGGGTGCGGCGGTCTTTCAGGAAGGCTGCGAGCGAACCTGCGGAATGGATGGTCATGACCGATCCTGTTAGCAATTATACCATGATAAGGTCACTACTTTAATGGAATAATAGATCGGGGATACTGCGCCTGCAACTGTGCAGGAGATTTTGCATGCGTATCTTTCTCACCGGCGCGACCGGCTTCATCGGTTCGGCGCTTGTTCCCGAACTTATCAAGGCGGGCCATCAGGTGATTGGCGTGACCCGCTCCGACGCTGGCGCGGAGGCGCTCGCCGCGGCAGGGGCCGAGGTCCATCGCGGAACGCTCGAGGATCCCGACGGCTTGCGCGACGGCGCGGCGAAGGCGGAAGCCGTCATCCACACCGCGTTCGACCATGATTTTTCGCGGTTTGTCGAGAATTGCGAAAAGGACAGGCGCGTCATCGCCGCGCTCGGCTCGGCCCTTGCTGGATCCGATCGCCCGCTGGTGATCACATCCGGCGTCGGCATGGGCAGTCCCGGACATGGCGAACTGGCGGTCGAGGACGTCTTCAATCCCAGCCACGGAAATCCTCGCATCGCCTCCGAACAGGCAGGCAATGCCTTGCTCGAGGCCGGCGTCAACGTATCCGTGGTGCGCCTGCCGCAGGTCCACGATACGGTCAAGCAGGGGTTGATCACGCCGCTGATCGAGATCGCACGCCAGAAAGGCGTCTCGGCCTATGTCGGCGAAGGCCGCAACCGCTTCTCCGCTGGCCATGTTCTCGACGCGGCGCGCCTTTTCCGGCTCGCCGTGGAAAAGCGGCAGCCCGGCGCGCGCTATCACGCCGTCGGCGAGGAAGGGGTGGAAGTACGCGCGATCGCCGAGGCGATCGGGCGGGGCCTGAACGTGCCGGTCGTTTCGATCGCGCCTGAACAGGCGGGGGAGCATTTCGGCTGGATGGCGATGTTCGCCCCCATGGATCTGCCGGCTTCCAGCGCGCTGACCCAGGCGAGGCTTGGCTGGCATCCGACCGGGCCGACGCTGATCGCCGATCTCGACGCGATGCGATACTGATGCGCTTCGCAAAACGGCTTCAGCCGGGGGTGACGGCGTAGCGCAAGTGGATGAGCCCATGTGCAAGGGCTTCGCAGCTTGTCAGTGACAACAGCACCTTGCCGGCGAGGCCGCTTTCGCCGAACTCGACAAAGCCCTGGTTTGCCGCCCGCGCATCGAGCGCCGGGGCAACCAGAAGGCTGAGTTCATCGACGAGGCCTGCCGCGAAGAAGGAGCCGTTGATGCCGGCGCCGCCCTCGAGCAGCAGCCGGCGGATGCCGAGCTCGCGCCCGAGCACGTCGAGTAACCGGCCGAGATCCATCTCCGCCGTCTCCGACACGATGTAGGAGACGCCGTCGGCGGCGAGCTCGGCCAGATGGCTGTCGGCAACGCGGTGGCCGAGCAGCACCACGACATGGTCGCCGCCGATGTCTGACTTGGAAAAATGGAGCTTGCCCGAGGCATCGAGCGCGACGGCGAAGCTGCCCGCGTCGCGTTGGGCGAAATGATGCGGCCGCTCGACCTTGCCGGCATGCGCCGGCGGGTGCGCGCCGACCTTGCTCATCTCGGCCATGGTGACACGGCCAACGATCCAGGCGTCACCTTCGAGATCCCCATGGACCTGTTCATAGATGCCTGACCATTCGGCCCGGGTTCCGTCCGGGCTTGTGGTGTAGCGGCTCGGATGAAGACTGCCGTCAAGCGATGCGAGCATATGGCAGACGACGTGCGGTTTCATGCAGTTCTCCAACCCTTGGGCTTTGAAAATTCAGGTCCTGTTGTCGTGCTTCCCATCCGCCGGCGCCGCAGGGCTATCGCATAAGGAGTCTTGCGAAGAGAGACCCCCACCCTAACCCTCCCCACAAGGTGGAGGGAATGCTGCCGCGCGCACCGGCGCTTTCGCCCCACATCGGAAA
>NZ_VFVX01000048.1:0-27712 GCF_006442395.1 Mesorhizobium sp. B2-3-5
AGACGGTCGGTGCTGCCGGCTACGGCATTACCGGCACTTCTGGCACCAACCAGACCGGGCTCGACTTCGACAACTTCGTGCCGGGCTCCATCCATGGCTTCAAGTTCAATGACATGGATGCCAACGGCAAATACGATGGAAGCGATGTCCCGATGGCCGGCATCACCATCCAGTTGCAGGGTGATGTCGACGGCAACGGCACGATCGACACCCTTACGACGACGACTGGTGCAAATGGCTACTTCTCGTTCGGCAACCTTCATCCAGGTACCTATACGATCTCCGAGCTGTTCACGGATGGAACGACTTGGGGTGCGACCGTCGACCACAACAAGGATGGCGTTGGTGACGCCACCACGACGGTAACGGTGCTCAGCGGACAGGAACTCGTCGCGGTCGCCGGAGAGGAAGGGCAGCCCGACTCCCTGCACAGGGAAGTCAACGTCGGCAACGCCCTGACCTTCGGCAACCACGAACTCGGCGCCCTCGGGCTCACCCCGGGCTTCTGGTACAATCATGAATATGTCTGGGACGCGCCGATCCTCGGAACCGACACCAGCAATGGCGGCGTTGACGGAAAGGGTGTTTCGCTCGCTTCCAAGCTCGCCGCTGCCGGCACGATCTCGGCCCCGGACATCGCCAATAATCTACCCGGAAATCTCGATGTCGATCACGACAACCACAAGGATCTGCTATTCACGGATGCCAGCGGCAAGTCCCTGGTCATCGAGTGGGACGATGCCCGGGAGATCGTCGGCGGGGCTAACGGCACGGGCGGCGACAAGCTCGGCGATTTCGTCCGCTATGCGATCACCACGCTGCTCAATGGGGCCGGTGTCCCGAACTTCAGCGCGCCGGCGGGCATGATTGCCAATATCACCGACTGGCTGATCGCAAATGGCGGCGTGACGCATAACACGGACACCAATGGCGACGGCCAGGTAACTTCCGCCGATGCTTATATCCTCGACTACAACAATGCCACGGAACCGGGCAAAGACGGCTTCACCAAGACGGTCAAGGCAAGCAGCGCCGCCTGGCAGAGTTCAGTTGGCGGTGTGCCGTCGGGCAGCCAGATCTTTGCCGACATGAACGCCACCACCGATGGGGCCACCGGCAACAACATGATGCTGTCGCTGAACCAGTCGCACGTTTTCACCACCTTGGATGAGGGCGATCATTTCGGCATTGTTGCGGGTGCGCTGAATTACTCGGGCAGCTACCTGCAACTCCACGTTTGACGAACCGTGTGCGAATCTCGTGCATGCACCGATCGAGGGCGAGTTCGTCTCCCCCCTCGATCCTGCGGGCCGGGTGGATCGACACCAATCGCGCGCGATCAAATTCGAGAAAAGGCAAAGAGGGCCGATATGAACCAGCGCGTTGAGAAGATCATCGACCGGCCCGATGCGCCGGAGATTTTTTGCGATGGCGCCCTGGCCATAAGTTTCCGCCAGGACGTGTTGCGCCTTACGCTCTATTCGGATCGTGTGGACGCCGAGGACCGCGCGAACATCAATCGCGTCGTTGTCGGGCAACTGTCGATGTCGCCGGCGGGGTTCGTCGATCTCTACAATCAGATGACCGCGGTCATGGCGCGACTGACCCAGGCCGGAAAGGTGCATCAGGTCGAACAGCCTGCACAACAGCTTTCCTAGCAGCAGACAGAGCGGGATGCCATCGCAGACGAAGCCTTGCTGGAAACAACGGATCAGCTCTTTCTGGCAAGCACCAGTCGCTGATCGTCCAGAGTGGCGCGTCGAGCTAACCAGAGGCACACAGGACTGGCGCGAGCATTCCCGATGTCGCGCGGCGCCATTAGGCCAATCTGCTGGAGTCGGAAATCGGAGTTGATGAGCTTCCCGTGCAGGAAAGGACAGAATTTCGCGATCCTGCCCGATCTTTAGAAAACCCTTCGCCGCTTCCGGCCGGAATTTGGTCCAAAAGGGAAAAACCCGTTCGGTGTTTCCTCCCATTTCGCCGAGCGGTGTTCCCCTCTGAAGGTTATGACCTTCTTTTTGGCCGGGCCGCTTTCGCGCCCGGCCATTTTTCTGGGCGCCGTGCACGTTGCTCGCGCCGCGCTGATCGGGCAAGCTTCGATAGAGGCCATGCGCCAGCCATTGGCCGCAATCAGTGGAAAGAAGGAGAGGTCTCATGACATCCAAAGTCGCCGTCATCGCCGGGGCAGGCTCCGGCTTGAGCGCCTCGCTTGCGCGTCTTTTCGCGAAGGAAGGGTTCCATGTGGTCCTGGCTGCCCGCAACGTTGAAAAGCTGGAAGCCTTGCAGGCGCAGACAGGCGCGCAGGCTGTGGCAACGGATGTCTCCGATCGCGCCTCGGTGGCGCGTCTGTTCGATATCGCCGACAAGGCCGGCCCGCTCTCGCTGGTGGTTTTCAATGCCAGCGGACGCGCCCGCGGACCGATCGCCGAGCTCGATCCCGAGACCGTCCGGCAGGCTTTGCTGGTCGGGGCTTATGGCGGCTTCCTGGTCGGTCAGCAGGCGACCCACCGGCTCCTCGCCCAGGGGGCGGGCTCGATCTTCTTCACCGGAGCGACGGCAAGCGTGAAGGGGTTCGCGGGCTCCGCCGGTTTTGCAATGCCCAAATTCGGCTTGCGCGGGCTGGCGCAGTCCATGGCACGTGAACTGGCGCCGAAGAACATCCACGTCGCGCATTTCATTATCGATGGCGCCATAGGCTCAGCCGTCTCCGGACAGGATTCCGAGCCTCAGGACCGCCGGCTGTCACCGGATGCGATCGCGCAGGCCTATCTCTCCATCCATCGCCAGCACCGCAGCGCATGGACCTGGGAAATGGAACTCAGGCCCTGGGTTGAGACCTTCTGACGGGCTGGCGCAATGTGCGACTTCCGAGCGTCCTGCGGGCTCGGTTCAGAGGAGTCGACATTGCATGAGGATATCACTATATAGCGGCGGCCTCGCGGGCTCGCGCCTTGAAGCGCAACGTCCAAAGGCGGCTGTAGCGACAGCCATTGAGATACGAAACGGACTGAAAGCCGTAAAAGGTAGAAGCAATTGCTCGGAGCGGGGCAGATCCCGCCAACGGTACAGTCCTTCAGAATCAGAAAATGTTCTTCACCCCTCGATTTCCTTCGGCTCTGTGGACCTTGGACGGCATCGGCTTGCCGGCTGGGCGCGACTCGGCTGGAATGGGAGCATGCATCCTTTGTTGGATGCCGACGTTTATGATTACCAACCGGCTTTGCCGCCAGGGAACAGCAGTATGAGTGAACACGCGATCGAATTCTTGCGGGGATGGATCGGCGAAAAGGTCCATTGCCACTCCCATGCCAGGATCGAGAATCAGGCCGAGACGCTGGCCAAGGAATGCGCCGCCAAGGCGGCCGAGGTCGGCATCCCGCTGGAGGACATCCAGGAGGAAGTCGGCGATATCCAGGAACTGATCGCCTCCCGGCTCGAGGAAGCGGCCGAGGCCGACGAGCACCAGCAGCCTTCCAGCAAGGCCGCGGAATGAATTCAGAGGCGCCCCTGTCTGAATGCGCGGGCTGTTCGGCCCGCGTTTTCATCTCAGCCGAACTTTTCCTTCAGCCACGCTTTCGGTAGCGCTGGCACGAAATTGCCGTCGCGCCCGGTCATGTCGTCATTGGCGACCAGGGCGTTGAGGATCGATTCTTCCACCGACTGGATCACGGCATCGAAAAACGGATCGATATCCGTATCGGGGATGAAATCGGCATTGGCGATGCGGCCCGATGGCGCCAGTGCCGCGTCGGGATTGGCTGTCGAGAAGGCGAGAAAGATATCGCCCGAGCTGTGATAGCCGAAGCCGCCGGTCATCGCGACGCCGAGCGGCACACGGCGGGCCACCCGCTTCATCTGGTGCGGCAGGAACGGCGCGTCGGTGGCTATGACGGCAATGATGGAGCCCTTTTCGGCGCGCGGCGTTCCCTCGCGGACAGCCGGCTCGATAAGCTCCGGTCCGGCACGCAGGCCACGAAGGGTAAAATTGCGCCGCTTGCCGAAATTCGACTGCACGAAGGCGCCCACCGTGTAGCTTCGCCCTTGCCATGCGACGATGCGTGACGCCGTGCCGGAACCGGCCTTGAAGCCGAAAGTGATCATGCCGGTGCCGCCGCCGACGCTGCCTTCCTCGACCGGGCCGCCCGCCGCGCCATCGAGCGCCTCGGCGACATGCGCAAACGTCAAATGGTGGCCGTTTATGTCGTTGAGAAACCCGTCATAGGTCTCCGCCGCCACCGGCAGGCCCCAGGCGCTGTCGATTGCGGCCGGCAGCACTTGGTTCATCCAGCGCAGCGTGCCGTCACGCGAAACTCCGCAGGAATGCGTGTTGGTGATTGTGATCGGGAAGTTGAAAGCACCGGTTTCCTCGACGATATGCGAGCCGGTCAACTCACCATTGCCGTTCTGGCTGAAGATGCCGGCGAAAACCGGCGCGGCCAATTCGGCACGCGGCCTCGGCAGAATGGCGGTGACGCCGGTGCGCACCGGCCCCTTGCCGACGACGAGCGCGCCATCGCCCGATATCAGCGTCGAATAGCCGACCGCGACACCGGGCACGCCGGTGATCGCATTGAACGGCCCGGGCGTTCCGTCAAAGCCGATGCCGACGCTTCGCGCGCGCGGCTTGCCTGACGGCGTCGCAAGATGATGCGGATTGTCGGTCATGATCTCAGAGCATGATGCCGAAAAGTGTGAAGCGGTTTTCGGATGACATCATGCTCTAACCCTATGATTTAGAGCCGGATTCAGATTTTAGGTCGATTCGACCTGAAATCATCCGGCTCTAGAACAGCGATCCCTGTTTGCCGGGTTCCTTGGTCTTGGCCGCCGGCCTGGCAGCCGGCCTTGGCCGCGCGGTCCCGCTGGTTGCCACCGCATCCGCCGTGCCGTCCGCGAACTCCAACGACAGCGCCATCCCCGACGCCACGTCGGCCGCCTGCTTGATGACGGCGCCGTCGGCGTCCTTCACCAGCGCGAAGCCACGCGCCAGGACGGCCTTGTGGGAAAGCGTCGCCATCAGCCGGTCGGCCTGGCCAATGCGGCCGCGCAGCCGCCCCAGCCTGAGCAGTACCGCCTGGCTGGCACGTCTGGTCAGTGCCGTCAGCAAATCCCTCTGCACACGTTGCCGCCGCGCTGTCGGCTCGATCGTGATGCGACCCTGTAATAGTGCCAACTGCTGCCTGTGACGCTGCAGCGACGCCTTGGCGCATTTTGGCAACTGATCGGCGGCGCGGTTCAGTTCAGCGCGCCGTGCCCTCGTCAGCGCGCGCAGCGCCCCTTGCGCCCGCAAAAGGTTCCGATCGTTGGTGCGCCGCGCCTCGGCAATCCTCTGTGACAGCATCGCCGGCGTCAATTTTACGGCGAAGAACCGTGCCCGCTTGCGTTCGGTGGACACCATCAGGCCGCGGCCGAGCCGGCTCGTCGCATCATCGAGACGCCGGCGCGGCAGCGCCAGCAATTGATCGGGCGAGGGCAGTGCGCGCACCGCCGCGCGGGCTGCCTGCCGCTTGCGCTCGAAATTGCGCAGCACCGCGGCCTTCAGCCGCGCGCCGAGACCGGCAAGCGTCGCTTCGAGATCGGCCTTGACCGGCACGGCGATTTCGGCGGCACCCGTCGGTGTCGGCGCCCGCACATCCGCGACGAGGTCGATCAGCGTCCAGTCCGTCTCGTGGCCGACGGCGGAGATCACTGGAATGCCGGAGGCGGAAACGGCCCGGGCCAGTGTCTCGTCGTTGAAGCCCCACAGATCCTCCAGGCTGCCGCCGCCGCGCGCGACGATCAAAAGGTCGGGGCGCTGGATGGGGCCATCCCATGCCAGCGCGTTGAAGCCGGTGACGGCATTGGTCACTTCCGCGCTCGCGGTTTCGCCTTGCACGCGCACCGGCCAGACGAGCACATGCAGCGGAAAGCGGTCCTTGATGCGGTGGATGATATCGCGGATGACCGAGCCGGTTGGCGAGGTGACGACACCGATGACGCATGGCATGAACGGCAGCCGGCGTTTGCGGCCCGCGTCGAACAGCCCTTCCGCCTGCAGCCGGCGCTTGCGCTCTTCCAGCAGCGCCATCAGCGCTCCGGCGCCTGCCGGCTCGAGATTGTCGATGACGATCTGGTAGTTGGACTTGCCGGGATAGGTGGTGAGCTTGCCGGTGGCGATCACCTCCATCCCTTCCTCGGGACGGAATTTCAGCCGGCTCATCGTGCCCTTCCACACCACGGCATCGAGCCGCGCGCGGTCGTCTTTCAGCGCGAAATAGGCATGGCCGGAGGAGTGCGGTCCGCGATAGCCCGAAATTTCGCCGCGCACCCGCACATTGCCGAAGACGTCCTCGACCGTGCGCTTCAAGGCACCGGATATTTCGCTCACCGTGTATTCGGTGGCGTTGGTGCGTGATTCGGATGCTGCTTCGCTCATCGGTCGATTGGGGGCCGGTTGGCGCTCCACGTCAAGGCGCGTGTCAGGCCAGTTGTCCAGAACCTGGTGCGCCGGACCCTATCTACCAGCCCGGCAGGATCTGGTTCGGCCTGGTTCGTTTCATCTTGGAAAAGGCAAGTGCGGCGAAGTCGAAGGTTCCCGTCTCCTCGCCGAGCGGCACCGAGATATTGTCCAGGCTTTCCGAAATATGGCGGGCGAGCGCGTCGACGATCTCGGGTCGCGACGTCTGGCCGCGCATGATGCCGATGCGGCAGTCGGGCAGGGCGCCGAAGCCATCGGCCTCGCCCAGCACGCGCATGCCGGGCCTGAGAGCGCATTCCGGCAGCACGGAGATCGCCAGGCCGGACAGCACCGCGGCGGTGATGACGGTTGCCGAGAAGCTGGTGAAGAGGATGCGATAGTCGCGGTTCTGCTGGTCCAGCACATCCACGGCGGCGCGCCGCCAGATGCAGTTCGGCCGGCCAAAGGCCATCGGCAGGATTTCCTGCTCGTGTGTTGCGTGGTTGGCCGAGGAGACCCACAGCAGCGGTTCGCGCCGCACGACTTCCGATTGGCCGCGCACATCATTGTGGGTCACCAGCGCCAGGTCGAGATTGCCGCGCTTGATATGCTCGACCAGCCCCGGCGTCGGCTCGCAGATCACGGTCAGTTCGACACGCGGATTGGAGCGCGTGAAGCGCGCCATGATCTCGGGCAGGAAACGGTCGGCATAGTCGTCCGGCGTGCCGATGCGGATCGTGCCTTCGAGCCGCTGGTCATCGAAGGCGGCGAGTGTTTCGCGGTTGAGATAGAGCAGCCGTCTTGCATAGGAGAGCAGCTTGTCGCCTTCCTCCGTCAGCCTGTTGCTGCGCCCGTCCTTCTCGAACAGCGGCTTGCCGATCCGCTCTTCCAGCCGGCGCATCTGCATCGACACCGCCGACTGGGTGCGGTGCACTTCCTCCGCCGCGCGGGTGAAGCTGCCGGTGTCGGCGATTGAGATGAAGGTCTGCAACTGATCGAGATCGAGCGGCGCTTTCATCGGCGTGATCCATCATTGATGTTGATGCCTAGGATTAGAAACATTCGTTGGATTAATCAATTGGTCGATGGCAAATTGGCATTGTCCACATGAAAGCATGTGAATCGAAACCGGAGCGGCACCTGTCACTGGCGCCGCTTGCCCGGCTTCGTCCGCTCGACTCCGAAGGAGGCTGACATGACCACGATCGATTTCGCCACCGAGACCTCGCGCATCACCACGCGTCCGGCCGTTGCGACGCGCGTGGCAAATACCGTCTCCAAAGCCTACCGCGCCTGGAAAAATCGCCGCGCCTTCTATCGCCTTGGCGAGATGTCGGATGCCGAACTCGCCGATATCGGCCTGACGCGCGCCGACCTGCATGTCGCCATCGACGTGCCGTTTGGCCGCGACCCGACGGTGATCTTGCGTGAGATTGCCAGCGATCGCGTCGCAACGATCGAGGACATCGCCCGCAAGGTGGCCTGATTGGTTCACTTTCGGTCCCGTTGAACCTTTTGAGGGTCAGCGCAACCAAGGTTCTGCAGGCTCCCCACTCCCTGCCGGTTCCCCGCCGGCCTGCCTGCACATTGCCCGGTCCTCCCAAGGACCGGGCTTTTCTTTTCGGCTTGCTCGAAAATGGTGGGTTGTAGCGTGGCGCCCTACCGGCGGTCCATGTCGCGCTTGAACTGGTCGAAGATCGTTTCCACGCTCTTCTGGTATTCGTCGCGCTGCTGGGCGCCGGTCTCGAACATCTTGCCGAAGATATCGTCGAATGGATTCCTCGGCCTGCCGCTCGGGTTGGTCTGCGGCTGTGGTGCCTGACGCTGCTGCGGTGTCTCGGGCGCCGGCTGTCCGCTGCCAAATCCACTCCCGCCGCGCAGCATCTCCTCGAACATTTTTCCCAGCGGATTGTCGCCGTAGGGGCTCTGTGTCTGCTGCGGCTGCGGCCGGTTCCGTGGTTGCTGGGCAGCGCCACCGAACATGTCCTGCAGCACCTTGCCGAGCGGATTGTCGCCATAGGGATTGGGGGCCGGCTGCGGCTGGCTTTGCGTTTGCGGCGTGCCGCCAAACATATCCTGCAAGACCTTGCCAAGCGGGTTGTCCATCGGGGCCTGGGGCGGCGGCGCCTGCATGCCGCCACCCTGCCGCATCATCTGCTCGATGATCTCGCCGAGCGGATTGTTGCCGCCGAAGCCGCCTGCGGCCTGCATCGGAACTCCTGTCAACTGGTCCGTCGTCTGCTTGAACAGGCCGCCCATCACCATCGAGGCGATCGCGGGAAGCATCTGCTGCAGGATCTGCTGGCTGACGCCGCTCGCTTGCGCTGCCTGGCTGGCCACGGCGCGCGAAAGCTCTTTCGAGCCGAACAGGTGTCCCAGAATGCCGTTGCCTTCGTCGACGCCTTGCGGCGAGAAGGCGCGCGTCGCATCCTCGAAATACTTGGCGTGCTGGCCGCTGGCCATCGCGGTCATGAACGCGCCGAGCCCGTAGGGATCGGCGGTGTTGCGCTGCAACCCTTGCGAAAAGGCCGGCAGCAGCGCGGCGACCGCCGCCTGCGCCTGCTGCATCGAAAGCCCGTATTGCTGGGCAAGCGCCTGCATGCCGTTGCCGTTCTGGGCCTGCGTCAGCATGTCGAACAAAGTGGGCATCGGCGTCTCCTCCGGGAAATCCTCGGCTGAGAGCCTAGTTCGTTTCATCACTCTATTGAAGCGGGTTTTGCCGCTCCTCAACGCGCCGGGTCAGTAGGCGTATTCCATGAACACAGGCTCGATCGAGCCGCCCCAGCGCGTGTGGTAGGCGGAAAGCATCTCCTCGGCGCTGGTGGTGCCGCGCGCCACGACCTCGTCGAGCGTGTTGAGGAACGACGTCTCGTCGTAGCCGTCGCGGTTCTTCTTGCCGCGGTTCTTCAGCCCCAGGCGCGAAATGGCCAGCACATCGCGCGCCATCTCGCGCAGCGTGGCGTTGCGGAAGGGCGCGGAAATGCCTTGCTCGGGCACCGCGTTGCGCATTGCCAGCACCTCGTCGTACGTCCAGCTCGAGGTCAACGCCTCCGCCGCGTCGAGCGCGGCCTCGTCGTAGAGCAGCCCGACCCAGAAGGCCGGCAGCGCGCAGATGCGCCGCCAAGGGCCGCCATCGGCGCCGCGCATTTCGAGGAAGCGCTTCAGCCGCACGTCCGGGAACAACGTCGACAGGTGGTTCGCCCAGTCGCCCATGGTCGGCAGCCCGTCCGGCACTTCATTGCGCGCGGCCCCGGCCATGAACTGGCGGAAGGTGATATGCGTCATGTCGTGATAGCGGCCGTCGCGAATGACGAAATACATCGGCACGTCGAGCGCCCATTCGACATAATCGGCGAAACCGAAATCGGGCGAGAAGCAGAATTCGAGCAGTCCGGAGCGCTGGTTGTCGGTGTCGCGCCAGATGTCGCCACGCCAGCTCTGCAGGCCGTTTGGGCGGCTCTCGGTGAAAGGCGAGTTGGCGAACAGCGCCGTCGACAGCGGCTGCAGCTTCAGCGACACCTGCATCTTGCGGCGCATGTCGGCTTCGCTCTCGAAGTCGAGGTTCACCTGGATCGTGCAGGTGCGGTACATCATGTCGAGGCCCTTGCTGCCGACCTTGGGCATGTAGCGCGTCATGATCTCATAGCGCGACTTCGGCATTTTCGGCGTCTCGGCCAGCGACCATTTCGGGCTGCCGCCGAGGCCGAGAAAGCGGATACCCATCGGCTCGGCGATCTCGCGCACCTGCGCCAGATGGGCATTGCCCTCGCGGCAGGTCTGGTGGATCGTCTCCAGCGGTGCACCGGAAAGCTCGAACTGGCCGCCGGGCTCGAGCGATATCGCCCCTTGTCCGGTTGGCTCGACCAGGCCGATGATGCGGCCATCATCGATGATCGGGTCCCAGCCGAGCTTGTTTTGCATGCCTTCGAGGATGGCGCGGATACCGCGTTCGCCGCCATAAGGCACCGGTGCGTTGCCATCGACATAGAACGGGAATTTCTCGTGCTCGGTGCCGATGCGCCACTTGTCACGTGGTTTGTTGCCCTCGGCCAGGTGCTCGACGAGTTCGTCGACGCCTTCGATGGGCCGGAAATCGGTTGTGTCGCGCGCCATGATCAAGCCCTCAAGAGCAGCCGGAGGGCCGCCGGGGGTAAATGGACGAAATGTCAGCAGCCGATCAAGCGAAAAATCCTGAGCCAGAGGTCAAGAGGAATTGAAGAGCGCGCCTTCTTGCTCGGAGGGAGAAAGAAGAGCCTCACCAATCTCCGATCGTCGCCTGCATGACGGCAAGCGCGGCCACGGCCGCGGTGTCGGAGCGCAGGATGCGCGGCCCGAGCGGAATGGCGGTCACGAAGGGCAGGGCGCGCAGCATCTTGCGCTCGTCATCGGAAAAGCCGCCTTCCGGGCCGACCAGCAGCGCCAGCTTCTTCTCCTTCAACTGCTGCAAGGCCGGCAGCGGATTGTTGGTCGAGGCGTCCTCGTCGCAGAAGACCAGCCGCCGCTCCTTGTCCCACCCGGTCAGCAGGCGTTCGAACTTTTCCGCCTCGCGAACCTCCGGCACCGCCAGGATGCCGCACTGCTCGGCGGCTTCGATGACATTAGCGCGCAGGCGATCGATTGACGGTTTCGCCACTTGCGTATGCTGGGTGATGACCGGCTGCAGGATGCCCGCGCCCATCTCGACCGCCTTCTGCACGAGATAGTCGAGGCGGCCCTGCTTCAGCGGCGCGAAACAGTAGATGAGATCGGGCAGTGGCGGCTGTGGCCGTTGCAGCGTCAGCACTTTCAGCCGCACCGCCCTTTTTGATTTGGCGGCAATCGCAGCCGACCATTCGCCATCGCGGCCATTGAAGACGAGGATCTCCGCGCCCTCGGCGAGCCGCAGCACATGCATGAGATAATGGCTCTGCTGCTGGCCGGCATCGAACTCGACGTCCGCCGCGAGATCGTCGGACACGAACAGACGTTGCATCTTGTAATTGGCGCGCATGGCCGAGGAATGGGCGACGCTGCCCGTGGCGTCAAGCCTGCATGCTGGCCGTACAGCAAAGACGACATGGCGCTGTCGGAATACCGATGCCCGTCTTTTGCTCCATCGCGCAGTCTGGAGTGCAGAAGAATGCGGTCTGGAGGGTGGGTTGGAAAGGATTACACGAGGCGGCTGTTTGTGCGGTGCCGTGAGCTATGAGTTGAGCGGTGAACTGCGTCCGATCGTTGCTTGCCATTGCAATCAGTGCAGAAAGGCAACCGGCCATTTCGGGGCGGCCACGCAGGTTGAACAGCAACGGGCGACCATCACAGGCGATACGCTGCGTTGGTTCAGATCGTCCGAGCACGCCGAGCGCGGCTTCTGCTGCGTATGTGGTGGAAATCTGTTCTGGCGCCGGGTTGGCAGCCCGTTCATTTCCGTCTGGGCCGGGACCATAGACGGCAAGACCGGTCTGAAAATGGAAAGCCAATTGTATCCGGAATCCGCGGGCGACTACTATGAGTTGCCGGCGGTTCCCGTGGTGCCGCAATCGGAATTGAAGTAGCACGACTGCTCAGCTTGCCCAGGCCGGTCGATACCCGGCGCCAAGCACGGCCACGGCCGTCGTCGGCGTGATCATGAACGGATCGGCAAGGTCGGGTGCGTCGAGGCCGATCGCCTGCCCATAACCGCCGAAACTCCAGGGCAGCGCCGCACCGTCACGCAGCGCGTAGGGCCTGTTGCCGGCCGCGATCATCGTGCCGTCCGGCAGGGCCATGATCGACGTGCGATCGAGCTTCACCGCTTGCCCGCCGGAAGCCAGCCGCTCCTTGTGCAATCGCCTATCGACCTGCGGCGCGCGCGGTTCGGCAATGCCGAAGGCCTTGCCGAAGTGGCCGACAAAATCCCTGGCCCGCTCGCGCTGGCAAAAGAAACAAGGCCGGTGACCCGCGGCCAGCGCCGTCACCTCGTCGAGGAAAAACAGCTCGGTCCAGCCAGGCTTGCCGCCCGGCCGGTTGCGGCCCATCGGCTCGCGCCGCACGTTGCGGAACTGGCACACGCAGATGATCCACGCCTGCAGGGCCCAGCGTTTCTTCAACAGGGTCTTCGTTTCGGGATCGTGGATGATGCCGCGATTGCCGGTGAACAGGCCGCGCTCGGGCACGGCGTGGATGGCGCCGAACGGATCGACCCGGTTCTGCAGTGGCATAGTTCTCTCCCAGGATACGCATCTTGGCTGCGACACTAGCGGCATGGTATCGCTCCTCGCATCATTTTCATGTCAGCAGGGTTTGCGGATGCGGGTGCTGGTGGTCCAGAACTACGACAATACCGGCCTCGGCCAGGTTGGTGCCGCACTTGCGGAAGCGGGTGCCGATCTCGATGTGCGCCTCCCCTACAAGGGCGATCCGCTGCCGGACGATGCAGCCGGGCACGATGCCATGGTGGTGCTCGGCGGCGGCCAGAATGCGCTGGCCGACGATGAATATCCCTATTTCCCGGCGTTGCTGGAACTGACCCGCGATTTCGCCGGCAAGGATCGCGCCGTGCTCGGCATTTGCCTCGGCAGTCAGCTCGTCGCCCGCGCCTTCGGCGGCGAGAACCGCATCGGCGGCGCCAACGAATTCGGCTGGCACGGCGTTTCGCTGACGCCGGACGCCAAGGCCGATCCGGTATTGGCCGCGCTGCCTGAAAAATTCCCGATCTTCCTGTGGCACGACGACACGTTCGAACTGCCGGAAAACGCCGTGCGGCTCGCCGGCAATCACGTCGCCGAGAATCAGGCGTTTCGTGTCGGCCGCGCGGTCTACGGCTTCCAGTTCCATTTCGAGGCCGACCGGCCGATGGTCAAGGACTGGAGTTCCTCCTTCGCGCCCGTTATCGCCGCGCGCCATCCCGACTGGGCAGGCAAGCTTGACGGCGAAATGGCCCGCAACGGCCCCGACGCGGATGCCGCCGGCCTTGCCATTGCTCGCGCCTGGGTCGCGACCATCTGAGCATCCGCCCTCCGCAGCCCGCCGCGTGACATAATTGGCACGCGGCCCTGAATCCGTCTGGGGAAAACACCTTTCATCCTTGGCTTGTGTCCGCCCGCTGTCCTAGAAGGCGCGCGCTCTGCATCGGCAGTGCAACCGCGATGAACCTTTTGTGTGACCCGTGCGACACACCTCCGATACAGAACATGCCTAGAAGCGCGAAATCGCCGAAAATTTGAAGCGAATTTTCCGTTTCAACGCATTGGTAACCGTCCCATGCACAGATGCAGAAAGCTCAACAAGAGATGACTTCCGTGAAAGCAGCGCTTCTGTCCTTTGCCATGCTGTCCGCCATCGTGCTTTGCGGCCTGGGTATTTATGCCGCGGATGCGGCCAACAACCACAACGCCGTCGACGGCTACGGGGTCACCGCCTCCCTTCGCTAAAGCCGGAGCCTCTCTCGCGTCCTCTAGCGCGCGCCGCTCAAGCTTCCTTTATCGCCATTTCCAAGATGCGTTTGTCCGCTCCGTCCACGACGAGCGCGGTAAGCATGCCTGATTGCCAGGCAAGCGTGTCGACATTGACGCGGTTGGCCATCACCTCCGCCTCAGGGACCGGGGTGTGGCCGTGTACCACGATCTTGGGGAAGAGGCCGGTGTGATCGTGGAAAACGTCACGGATCCAGATCAGGTCCTGCGGGTTTTGCTTCTCCAGGGGAATGCCGGGCCTGATACCGGCATGGCAGAAGAAGAAGTCGCCGAAGCTCACTGAGAAGGGCAGCGAGCGCAGGAAGTCGACATGGCTTTGCGGCACGGCTTCGAGGAGGGCCGCGTGCCCCCGTCTCATCGTCTCCATCTTGCCGAACCAACCGGCGTCGGCGGCGAGCGACACCCCATAGGACAGCGCCGTCTGGACGCCGCCATAGCGCATGAAAAGCCCTTCCGGGTCAGGGGTTCTCAGAAAATCGAGAAAGCCGGTGTCATGGTTGCCGGCGAGCATCAGATTGCGCGGATCGCGTTCGCGCGCCTCGATCAGAAAATCGATGACACCCCTGGAGTCCGGCCCACGGTCGACATAGTCGCCGAGGTGGATCACCCGCCAGTCGCGAGCCGGTTTCCACTCCAACTCGCTCTCGATCCGCCGGTGCATGGCGGCCAGCAGGTCGAGCCGGCCATGCACGTCGCCGATCGCGTAGAGACGCACACCATCCGGCCCATACGCGTCGAGGAAATGGATGCCGGGTTCCGCCAATTTCTCGTGGTCTCCGTGGTCGGATGTCACTGACTAGCGCCGGAGCTGGTCCTTGCCCATGTCGGTGACCAGACGCTTTCCGCACAGCGCCAGCGTGATGTCCATCTCCTTGCGGATGATTTCCAACGCTTTGGTAACCCCTTCCCTGCCGAGCGCGCCCAGGCCGTAAAGAAATGGCCGGCCGATATAGGTGCCCTTGGCGCCGAGGCAAAGCGCTTTCAACACATCCTGGCCGGAGCGGATGCCGCCATCCATATGGACCTCGATCTGATCGCCGACCGCATCGGCGATTTCCTCAAGCACCATGATCGACGATGACGCACCATCGAGCTGACGCCCGCCATGGTTGGAAACGATGATCGCGTCGGCGCCGGTCCTGGCCGCCATCAGCGCGTCTTCCTTGTCGAGGATGCCTTTCAGGATCAGCTTGCCGCCCCAGCGCTCCTTGATCCACGCCACGTCCTTCCACGATAGCTGCGGATCGAACTGCTCCGTCGTCCAGGACGACAGCGAAGAGACGTCGCCGACGCCCTTGGCATGGCCGACGATGTTGCGGAAGGTGCGACGCTTGGTGCCGGCAATGCCCAGGCACCAGCGCGGTTTAAGGGCCAAGTCGATGATGTTGGTCAGCGTCATCTTGGGCGGCGCCGAAAGCCCGTTGCGGACATCCTTGTGGCGCTGGCCGAGGATCTGCAGGTCGAGCGTCAGCACCAGCGCCGAGCATTTCGCCGCCTTCGCCCGGTCGATCAGGTCGAGCACGAAATCCTTGTCGCGCAGAACATAGAGCTGGAACCAGAATGGCTTCTTCGTCACCGAGGCGACATCCTCGATCGAGCAGATGCTCATCGTCGACAGCGTGAAGGGCACGCCGAATTCCTCGGCGGCCTGCGCCGCCAGCATCTCGCCATCGGCGTGCTGCATGCCGGTCAGGCCCGTCGGCGCCAGGGCCACCGGCATCGACACTTTCTGGCCGATCATGGTTGATTCCAGCGAGCGGTTGCTCATGTCGACCAGCACGCGCTGGCGGAACTTGATCTTCTGGAAGTCTTCCTCGTTTGCGCGATAGGTGCTCTCGGTCCAGGCACCGGAATCGGCATAGTCGAAGAACATCTTGGGCACGCGCCGGCGCGCGAGATCCTTGAGGTCTGCGATGGTGAGAATGTCGCTCATGATGGTCCCCGCTTGATCGAATTGACTAGGAGCGTCTGCGTGCCGGTTCGGTATCGCCGGCCTCCGAGCGCTGCCGCAGTCTGAGCCGCGACACGCGCTGCCAGTCGCCGCTGCGCTCGGCTTCCGCCATCGACCGCTCGACATAGGTCATATGGTCCATCGCCGTCTGACGGGCTCCGGCTGGATCGCCGGCCTTCACCGCGGCATGGATCGCCCGGTGTTGGGCAAGCAGCGCCTCGCGCGCGCCGGGCACGGTGAACACCAGCAGCCGGTTCTGGAACACGCCTTCCGACAGCAGCCTGTAGCAGGAGCGCAGCGTGTGCAGCAGCAGGATGTTGTGCGCGCATTCGCAGATCGCGTGATGGAACTCGACGTCGATTTCGGCCTCGTCGTCGAAATCGCCGGTGCGGTGCGCCTCGTCCATGCGCGCCATGATGCGGTCGAGCAGCGCAAGATCCTCGGGGGTGGCGCGGCGCGCCGCATATTCGGCGGCTATGCCTTCGATCTCGCGGCGGTATTCCAGATAGTCGGTCACCGCCTTGCGATGCATCGAGATCAGGTCCGCCACCGGTTTGGTGAACAACTGGCCGATAATGTCGGCGACATGCGTGCCACCGCCTGGGCGCGTGGTCAGCAGGCCGCGTCCTTCGAGCGCCTTCAGCGCATCGCGCAGGATCGGCCGCGACACGTCGAACTGGCGTGCCAGCTCGCGCTCGCCCGGCAACCGGTCGCCCGTGCGCAGCACGCCTTCGAGGATGAGGCTCTCGATCTGCTGCACCACCTCGTCGGCGGTGCGCGAATGCTCGATCCTGGAAAAAATATCGCTCAACAGATTGCCTGGAAGGTGAACCGGTATCACGCAGGATAAAGCCTGCGTCGCCAACTGGTCAAATTATTTATCCAATTGGTCAGGGTGGGCCGGCATTGCCGCGCGCTGTTCCATCACCTTCGGCTGAACTTTGCTGTTTGCGTCATCAGGCGATTGGCCCTAGAGGGACCCGACTGCAAGAGGGTCAAGGAAACCCCGGGGGACCAGCCGTGTCAGACGACCCGTCCAATCTCGAATTCCAGCCGCGTGCCAAGGGCAGCGTCATGGGCTTCCCCGCCCATGAGGGCCGGCCCGGCGCACTGGGCGAGGTGCATGCCCGACCGCATCCGCTGATCGAAAAGCCGCGCGTCCTGGTGCAACTCGCCTTCATGACCGAAGGCGGTTCCGGGGTCGATCATGCCGTGCTTTCCGAACTGTCGCGGCGCCTTGGCATTGCCGCGCCCGACCGCCAGGCGCGTCACCACGCCATGAAGTGGGGCAAGGGCTCGCTGCGCTGGGAGCGGCATACGGAATTCTCGACCTATCTGTGGGAAGGGCCGCTTTCCGAAAACGGCAGGGGGCAGGAGGATTCGCCGTTCGGCAACGGCTTTTCGCCGCCGGGCACCGTCATTTCGGGCATCCGGCTCGAGATCCGCAAATGGACACAGGTGAGCGAGCGGTTGATCGCCGATTTCGACCCGACCAGCCTGTGCTATTCGCTGGTCGAGCGCGGCAACGCGGCAATCGTCACCGATTTCCGCCAGGATGGCGACGGCATGACCCGCATACTGGTGCTCGATCGCGGCCTGACGCCGGCGCGCACCGGGGCGCTGTCGCAGCGGCTGATCGACATCGAAACCTACCGCACGCTCGCCATGCTCGGCCTGCCGCTGGCGCTGACCTTGTCGGGCCGCGCCCGTCGCATCGAGGACAGGCTGGCCCTGACCACGCTGGAAATGAAGGTCGCCGAGACCCGCGACAGCCAGACGCTGCTCGCCGACCTCACCGAACTTGCCGCGGAACTGGAGGCGGATGCGGCCTCGAGTCTCTACCGCTTCGGCGCCAGCCGCGCCTATGACGGCATCGTGGTCGAGCGGCTGGAAGCACTCGAAGAGGAAGCCGTGCCCGGCTACGACACCTGGGAAGGGTTCCTGCAGCGCCGCGTCGCGCCAGCCATGCGCACCTGCCGCTCGGTCGAGGAGCGCCAGGCCAACCTGTCGCGCAAGCTGACCCGCGCCACGACGCTTCTGCGCACCTGGGTCGACGTCGAGGTCGAAAAGCAGAACCGCGACCTGCTCGCTTCGATGAACAACCGCGCTCGCCTGCAACTGCGGCTGCAGCAGACCGTCGAAGGCTTGTCGGTCGCCGCCGTCTCCTATTATGTCGTCGGCCTCATCGGCTATGTCGCCAAGGGCGCCTCGATCTTTGGCCATGCCTTCGCGCCGGAAGTCGTCACCGCCGCTTCGGTGCCAGTCGCCGTCCTGCTGGTCTGGTGGGGCGTGCGCCGTGTGCGCCGCATGCATTCCGAGCCCGGCAAGCACGCCGGCGAATAGGCGCGTAATCTCCCCCCGCGAGGGGGAAATGTCGCCGAAGGCGAAGAGGGGGTCGCCTCGCGTAGGGCGCCAGCGCTCGTTTCGCGCCAGGAGATGAAGTCGCCGATCTAGGTGAGACGACCCCCTCCGGCCGCTTCGCGTCCACCTCCCCCTCGAGGGGGGAGGGCAGCGGCAGATTGCCGCTGCGGAAGCTCATCTCGACCTCGACTTGGGGTCACGGCCAAAGCAGGATTTGCAACGGGCGTGCCGAACTGGTAAAAGATTTTGACCAGTCAACCAGAATGAGGCTGCTGATGTCCGGCCTGGCCATGCCGCAACCTGACGATGCCACGATGCGCCATCGCGACGAGATCGTCGCCGACATGCGCATCATCGTGCCGGGCGAGGGCGTGGTCGATGCCGCCAACGCCATGCGGGCCTTCGAGAGCGATGGCCTCACCGCCTATCGGCAATTGCCGCTGGTCGTGGTGCTGCCTGAAACGGTGGCGCAGGTGTCCCGCGTGTTGAAATACTGCAACGACCGCAACATCCGTGTCGTACCGCGCGGCTCCGGCACCTCGCTGTCTGGCGGCGCACTGCCGCTGGAAGATGCTGTGCTGCTGGTCATGAGCCGCTTCAACCGCATCCTCAAGGTCGACTATCCCAACCGCATCGTCGTCGCGCAGCCGGGCGTCACCAATCTCGGCATCACCATCGCCGTCGAGCAGGAGGGCTTTTACTACGCCCCCGATCCATCCTCCCAGATCGCCTGCTCGATCGGCGGCAATGTCGCGGAAAACTCAGGCGGCGTGCACTGCCTGAAATACGGCCTCACCGCCAACAATGTGCTGGGCATCGAGATGGTGCTGATGAACGGCGAGGTGGTGCGGCTCGGCGGCAGCCATCTCGACGCGGAAGGCTATGACCTGCTTGGCGTCATGACCGGTTCGGAAGGACTGCTCGGCGTCGTCACGGAGGTCACGGTCCGCATCCTGAAGAAGCCTGAGACGGCGCGAGCCCTGCTGATCGGCTTTCCGACCAGCGAGCAGGGCGGCCAGTGTGTCGCAGACATCATCGGCGCCGGCATCATTCCAGGCGGCATGGAAATGATGGACCGTCCCGCGATCCAGGCGGCGGAGGATTTCGTCAATGCCGGCTATCCCCTCGATGTCGAGGCGTTGCTGATCGTCGAGCTCGACGGGCCTGTCGTTGAGGTCGATCATCTCATCACCGCGGTCGAGGCGATCGCCATCCGCAACGGCTCGACCACCTGCCGCATCTCGCAGTCCGAGCAGGAGCGCTTGAGCTTCTGGGCCGGCCGCAAGGCAGCCTTCCCGGCGGTCGGCCGCATCTCGCCCGACTATTACTGCATGGACGGCACCATCCCGCGCAAGGAACTGCCGCGCGTGCTGCACGGCATGCGCGAGTTGTCGCAGAAATATGGGCTCGGCGTCGCCAATGTCTTTCACGCCGGCGATGGCAATCTGCACCCGCTGATCCTCTACGATGCCAACGTACCGGGTGAACTCGACAAGGCCGAAAGCTTCGGCGCCGACATTCTGAGGCTTTGCGTCAAGGTCGGCGGCGTCCTCACCGGCGAACATGGCGTGGGCGTCGAGAAGCGCGACCTGATGCCGGAAATGTTCAATCAGGTCGACCTCGACCAGCAGATGCGCGTCAAATGCGCCTTCGATCCCAACCACCTGCTCAATCCGGGAAAGGTGTTCCCGCAGCTCCGCCGCTGCGCCGAACTCGGCCGCATGCACGTGCATCGCGGGCAAGTGGCGTTTCCCGACACTCCGAGGTTTTGAGGGACATGTTGGTGCTTGAACACCCCCCTCTGTCCTGCCGGACATCTCCCCCGCAAGGGGGGAGATTAGCAGTTCCGGCGTCTCGCCATTCAACCGACATTGGATGTTGGCGAAATCCGATGCGGCATCTGATCTCCCCTCTTGCGGGGGAGATGTCCGGCAGGACAGAGGGGGGTGTGAAGAAACGCGACCTATCACCTCTCGCCCGCTTTGCGGGGCAGAGGAAGGGCACGCGTGCATGACCATCTTCACCCCCTCCACCTCAGACGAAGTCCTTTCCACCGTCGCCTGGGCGGTGGCCGAGGAGTCGCCGCTCGAAATCCTCGGCCATGGCTCCAAGCGTGGCATCGGCCGTCCGCTGCAGACCGAACACACGCTCGACCTGTCGAGGCTCACCGGTGTCACGCTCTACGAACCCGCCGAACTGGTGCTGTCGGCGAAAGCCGGCACGCCGCTGGCCGAGATCGAGAAACTGCTGGCGGAGAACGGCCAGCAACTGGCGTTCGAACCGATGGACTATGGTCCGTTGCTGGGCGGCGAGCCGGGCAAAGGCACGATCGGCGGCGTGCTCGGCGCGAACCTGTCCGGCCCCCGCCGGCTGAAGGCCGGCGCGGCTCGCGATCATATCCTCGGCATCAATGTGATCTCCGGCCGGGGCGAAGCCTTCAAATCCGGCGGCCGCGTGGTCAAGAACGTCACCGGTTACGACCTGTCGAAGCTGATGGCCAACAGCTGGGGTACCTTGGCCGTGTTCACCGACGTTACCTTCAAGGTGCTGCCTGCGGCTGAAGCCGAAGTCACCCTGGCGATCAGGGGATTGCTTGATGATGCGGCGGCCGCCGCCATGGCCCTGGCGCTCGGCTGCAGCGCGGAAGTGTCGAGCGCTGCCCATCTGCCCGAGCGCATTGCCGCGCGCGTCGCCGGCGGCGCGCTCGGCAGCGATGCCGCCACGCTGCTGCGCGTCGAGGGCTTTGGTCCGTCGGTTGCCTATCGCATTGCCGCGCTGAAGACGCTGCTCGGCAAGGCCGGGCCGCTGGAGGAGATTGCCGGCGAGGCTTCGCGGCTGATCTGGCGCGACGTGCGCGATATCAGGCCCTTCGCCGATGGCGGCGAGAAGCCGGTCTGGCGCGTGTCGATGGCACCCTCGCAGGCGCACCAGATGGTGCTGACCCTGCGCATGCAGGCCGCCGTCAGCGCCCTCTATGACTGGCAGGGCGGACTGGTGTGGCTGCGCATGGAAGAGGGCGACCCGGAAGCGGCCCTGCTGCGGGGGCTGTTGCGCAAACATGGCGGCGGCCACGCGACGCTGGCGCGCGCCGCGCCCCCCCATCGCGCGGCGCTGCCGGTGTTCGAACCGCAGGCGCCGGCGCTTGCCGCGCTCAGCCTGCGCCTGAAGCAGGAATTCGACCCGAAGAACATCCTCAATCCCGGCCGCATGGCTTAGGACATCAGATGCAGACGAATTTCTCATCCGCCCAGCTTGCCGATCCGCATGTCGCGGAATCGGAAAAGATACTGCGCAAATGCGTGCATTGCGGCTTCTGCACCGCCACCTGTCCGACCTATGTGACGCTTGGCAACGAGCTCGATTCACCGCGCGGGCGCATCTATCTCATCAAGGACATGCTGGAGAACGGCCGTCCCGCCGACAAGGAGATCGTCACCCATATTGACCGCTGCCTGTCGTGCCTGGCCTGCATGACCACCTGTCCATCGGGGGTCAACTATATGCATCTGGTCGACCATGCGCGCGCGCATATCCAGGAGACGTACAAGCGGCCGCTGCTCGACCGGCTGACCCGCAGCATGCTGGCCTTCGTGCTGCCTTATCCCCAGCGCTTTCGAGCCGCGCTCAAACTGGCGAAACTGGGCAAGCCGTTCATCGGCCTGTTCGAGAAGGTCCCGGCGCTTAAGCCGCTCGGCGCGATGCTCAGGCTCGCCCCGACATCGATCCCAGAGGCTTCGCCGCTGGCGTCGCCGGGCATTCATGCCGGGCAGGGCACGCAAAAGGGGCGCGTAGCCATCCTCACCGGCTGCGCGCAATCGGTACTCGACCCCGCCATCAACGACACAACGATCTCGCTGCTGACACGGCTCGGTGTCGAGGTGGTGGTGCCGCCCGGGGAGGGCTGCTGCGGCGCGCTGGTTCATCATATGGGGCGCGAGGAAGCAGCGCTTGCCTCGGCACGGCAGAATGTCGACGCCTGGACAGGCGCCATCGACCAGGGCGGTCTCGATGCCATCATCATCACCGCGTCGGGCTGCGGTACGACGATCAAGGACTATGGCTTCATGCTGCGCCTCGATCCGGCCTATGCCGACAAGGCCGCGCGTGTGTCGGCGCTGGCCAAGGACATCACCGAATATCTGGCAAGCCTCGATCTGCCCGAGCCGGTGCGCAAGCCAGGCACGGTCGTTGCCTACCACTCGGCCTGCTCGATGCAGCATGGTCAGAAGATCATCCGCCAGCCGAAGGAACTGCTGGCCAGGGCCGGTTTCATCGTGCGGGAGCCGCGCGAGGGCCATCTGTGCTGCGGCTCGGCCGGCACCTACAACATCCTGCAGCCCGAGATCTCGGCCAGGCTGCGCGACCGCAAGGTGAAGAACATCGAGGCGACCGGCGCTTCGATCGTTGCCACCGGCAACATCGGCTGCATCACCCAGATTGCGTCCGCCGCGAAGCTGCCGGTGGTGCACACGGTAAAATTGCTCGACTGGGCCTATGGCGGGCCGAAGCCAGACGGTGTGCTCGAGAACAGCCTCGTCGCGGCAGAATAAGGATCGGGAGCCTATTCGGCCGCGAGCCTGTCCGCCGTACCGTAAGTCGCCTCGTAGAGCGCGCGCTGCCGGCTGAGCGCCACCATCGTGTTGCGCAGCAGGATCGCCACCGTGATCGGGCCGACGCCGCCTGGCACAGGCGTGATCCAGGAGGCGACCTCGCGCACGCTTTCGGTATCGACATCGCCGACGATGCGGCTCGCCCCATCCGGCCCGATTTCGGAATTGATGCCGATGTCGATGACGGCAGCCCCTGGTTTCACCATGTCGGCCTTGATCAGCCGCGGCTTGCCGACGGCGACGAACAGCGCATCGGCGCGGCGTGCATGGGCGGCGACCGAGCGCGTCATGTGGTGGCAGACCGTGACGGTCGCGCCTTCGCTCATCAGAAGGAAGGCGATCGGCTTGCCGACGATTTCCGAATGGCCGACGACCACGACTTCCAGGCCCTTGAGATCGAGGCCTGTCTCCTTCAGCAACTCGACCGAGGCGGCCGCAGTGCAGGGCGCGAGATCGAGCTGGTTATAGACGATGTTGCCGATCGAGGCCGGATGCATGCCCTCGACATCCTTCAGCGGATGCACCGCCGCCTGCAGCGTCTTGATCGGAATATGCGCTGGCACCGGCCGCTGGATGATGATGCCGGTGACGCGCGGATCGGCGTTCAGGCCATGGATTGCCGCCTCCAGCTCGCCTGAGGTGATGGTGGCGGGAAAACGCCTTTCCTCGAAATCGATATCGGCGAGCTGAGCCTTGGCACGTTGGTTGCGCACATAGACATCGACGGCATCCGTATCGCCGACGGTGATCGAGATCAGCTTGGGCGGAAAACCCTCGGCTTTGGCAATTGCCGCATCCTGACGCACGGCGGCGATGATGCGTTGGGCAACCGGGCCGCCCTTGAGATAGCGGCTGTCGTCAGACAGGGACATAGTTCGAACCTTTGGAGGGGAGATTGTGCACCGCAATAGCAGAGCATGGCCCGGAAATCAGCCCTGAAAACGAAACACCGTGCCTCCGGGGCGACCTGTCGCACCATGAAACGAAAAGGGCAGCCCGGTTACCCGTGCTGCCCTCTCGTGACTGGCCGTATCCCCACACGGCCCGTCCCCCGTTAACTCGTTGCCAGTCTAAGCACGTCTTCCAACAGCGCGCTATGGCTTGAGGGCAACAGCGCGCCAAAACCTTCTCAGCACTGCTTAACCGGCTGATTCGCCGTCACTATATCACTTCGACCGTGGTTCCGACATTGACCCGTTCATAAAGGTCGACGACGTCCTCGTTGCGCATGCGGATGCAGCCCGACGACACCGCGCCACCGATCGTCCAGGGCTGGTTGGTGCCATGGATGCGATATTCGGTCGTGCCGAGATAGAGGGCGCGGGCGCCGAGCGGGTTCTCGATGCCGCCAGCCAGATAGGTCGGCAGGTAGCGGCCCTTGGCCGCTTCGCGCTTGATCATCTGCGCCGGCGGGCGCCAGTCCGGCCAGACACGCTTGTTGGTGATCTTGTGCGTGCCCGACCATTCGAAGCCCGGCTTGCCGGTGCCGACGCCGTAGCGCCGCGCCTTGCCGTTCTTCTCGACCAGATAGAGGAAATTCTGCGTCGTATCGATCACGATCGTGCCTGGCTTCTGCCCACCGTCATAGTCGACTTCCTGCGGCAGGTATATCGGATTGATCTGTGGGCGCATCACCATGCGCTTTGCCGGCGTCTGCACGGCGGCCGTCTGCACGCGGTCGGGCTGTGCTTGCGGCTGCGCATAGCGCAGGCGCGGCTGCTGCTGCGCCACCGAACGGTTCTGCCGCACGATGCCGGGCGCATGGCCAAGCTGCAGCACCCATGGGGCGGAAAGGTCGGGGCTCACCATCACGGGCGGCCTGTCGGCATAGCGGTCGCCGGCGGTGGATGGCGTGACACCGGCGGCAAACACAGCCACGGCGCCGAGCAAGGGAAACAGGACTCTCTTCATCGGGAACGCACCTTGATCGTCTGATACAACCGGGTGGAAACGCTCCCCGGTTCAGCGATCATTGGCGCGCCAGCGGCAACCGAAACATGAATCGGAATGCGTAAAATGCGGAACTGTCAGTAAACCTTTTGGTGTGGTTACCGCCGCGTTCAGGAATCTGGTAAAGCCACGGTAAAGCAGCGCAAAAGCGCGTTAAGGAATGGATTTTAGCCATGCAACAAGAAAACACCGGCCTGCTCGCCGGTCCCGACGGTGTCGCGCGCTGCTTCTGGCATGGCAATCTGCCCGATTATCTGCATTATCACGATCATGAATGGGGCCGGCCGGTGGCCGATGACCGCAGGCTGTTCGAAAAGATCTGCCTCGAGGGCTTCCAGTCGGGCCTGTCGTGGCTGACCATCCTGCGCAAGCGCGAGAATTTTCGCGAGGCCTTCGCCGGCTTCGACTTCGACAAGGTCGCCGCCTTCACCGACAAGGATGTCGAGCGCCTGCTCGGCAATGCCGGCATCATCCGCCATCGTGGCAAGATCGTCTCGACCATCAACAACGCCAAACGCGCCCGTGAAATGGCCGACGAATTCGGCTCGCTGGCAACCTGGTTCTGGAAGTTCGAACCCGGCAAGGAGGAGCGGCCCGAGATCGTTGATCTCGCCCATCTACGCGCCAACCCGACCACGGCGGTCTCGGTACGGATTTCGAAGGAACTGAAGAAGCGCGGCTGGAGCTTCGTCGGCCCGACCACGGTCTACGCCTTCATGCAGGCCATGGGCCTGGTCAACGACCATCTCGAAGGGTGTGTCTGCCGCAAGGAGGTTGAGAAGGAACGGAAGGCATTCAAGCGGCCGAAGTAGCGGCGGCGCCTGCGCCCCGGCGCCGGCCTATCAGGCGCCGATGGTTCTGGACATGTAAAGCCCGGCGAAAATGGCCGCCACGATGGCAAGAGCAGGGTAGATCACCAGCAGTCCGGTCACTAGCGCATCGCGCATGGTGGGCCCAGCGACTTCACCGGATGTCGGCTCGAATGGGCCCGCCGCATGGCTTGTCATCTTGTGAATATGGGTGTTGGCAGGGCGTAGATGCGCACATACGTCGCCAGCGTCAACGATATCGAATTTCCGTCCCGTCGCCATCGCCAAATCCCCTTGTCTCCGCGCGATTTGTCGGTTGCGATTGTGTCGGCACAATGCTGCGCTTGTGGCGGAATTGGTGCATTTCCCTAGTGGTTTGGTACGGCTTGCCGAAGCGGGCTTCGCCTGGCCTTGCCGCACCAATCAGCATCGGTTAGGACACGCGCATTGCGAAAATCGCAACATTGTTGACCTGCAAACATCACGAAACACCAGGTGCCCAACTCATGGCCGACAAATCGGAAAAGACGAAAGCGCGGCTGCCGCGCGGGTTTGCCGACCGCGGCGCCGAGGACATCCGCGCCGTCGAGAAGATGATGGCGACGATCCGCTCGGTCTATGAGCTCTATGGTTTCGAACCCGCCGACCAGCCGCTGATCGAATACACCGATGCGCTGGGAAAATTCCTTCCCGATCAAGACCGGCCGAACGAAGGCGTGTTCTCCTTCCAGGACGATGACGACCAGTGGCTGTCGCTGCGCTACGACCTGACCGCGCCGACGGCGCGCTTTGTCGCCGAGAATTTCGAGCGCCTGCCCAAGCCCTACCGCAGCTATCGCTCGGGTTGGGTGTTCCGCAACGAGAAGCCCGGTCCAGGCCGCTTCCGCCAGTTCATGCAGTTCGACGCCGACACGATCGGCACGCCGGGCGTCGCCGCCGACGCCGAAATGGCGATGATGATGGCCGACGTGATGGAAGCGCTCGGCATCAAGCGCGGTGACTACGTCATCCGCGTCAACAACCGCAAGGTGCTCGACGGCGTGCTGGAGGCGATCGGCCTTGGCGGCGACGAGAATGCCGGCCGCCGCCTGACGGTGCTCCGCGCCATCGACAAGCTGGACAAGCTGGGGCCGGAAGGCGTGCGGCTCCTGCTTGGCCCAGGGCGTAAGGATGAGAGTGGCGATTTCACCAAAGGCGCCGGGTTGACCAACGAGCAGGCAGAGGTCGTGCTCGGGGCAATCCAAATCCCTCCTTCAGTCTCGGAAATGGGCGGGACCCCGGCGAAAATATTTGCAGATAATGCTGAAACCGAGATCGAGTTGGAGGACGGCACTACGGCGACCTTCGAGATCGAAAACGAATTCACGGTCTTCAGCCTCGAAAAAAAGCTGCCCCAAAATGCGCTCATCACAACCGGCCTGAGCGAACTAGACGAAATCCGGTACTTAGTCGAAAGCGCAGGCTATGGTTCGAGGCGCATCAAGATCGACCCCTCCGTCGTGCGCGGTCTCGAATATTACACCGGCCCGGTCTTCGAGGCTGAACTGCTGGCGGAAATCCCCAATGAGGACGGCCAGATCGTGCGCTTCGGCTCGGTCGGCGGCGGCGGGCGCTATGACGGTCTCGTCTCGCGCTTTCGTGGTGAGCCGGTGCCGGCGACTGGCTTCTCCATCGGCGTCTCGCGGCTGATGACGGCGCTGAAGAACCTCGGCAAGCTCGACAGCACCGATGTGATCGCGCCGGTGGTCGTGCTGGTCATGGACAAGGACACGGAAAGCCTCGGCCGCTACCAGAAAATGGTGGCTGAGCTGCGCGCCGCCGGCATCCGCTCCGAAATGTATCTCGGCGGCGCCGGCATGAAGGCGCAGCTCAAATATGCCGACCGGCGCGGCTGTCCTGTCGCAATCATCCAGGGCGGTGACGAGCGCGCCAAGGGCGAACTGCAGATCAAGGACCTGATTGAAGGCGCGCGCATGTCCGCCGAGATCACCGACAATGCCGAATGGCGCGCGGCGCGGCCGGCGCAGGTGACTGTGGCGGAGGGTGAGCTGGTTGCGGAGGTGAAGAAGATTTTGGCGGCGCAAGCCGAGGAGAGGGCACGTGGCAAGTAGAGGCCGCGTTCTGTCGCGCCCCCCTCTGTCCTGCCGGACATCTCCCCCACT
>NZ_VFVX01000049.1:0-26146 GCF_006442395.1 Mesorhizobium sp. B2-3-5
GACGGCTATGGCAACAAGATCGCGGCCACGAACGGGCTCGGCCACAAGACCGAATGGGACTATGACGCGACCTATCACCTCTATCCGGTGACGGAGCGGGCGCCGCGGTATTTTGCCACCGGCGGCCAGAACTCCGACACGCGCTTCGTCTCGAGCGCGACCTTCAACGCGGTGTGCGGACTGCCGGCGACGAAGACCGACGTCAACGGCCTGGTGAAGACCTTTGCCTATGACCCGTTCTGCCGGCCCTACCAGGTCTCGCAGAGCGTGACGGGCGCCTATGCTAAAACGCGGTTCGAGAACGAGGGCAATCCGGCGACGCAGGCGCTGGTCAAGTACACGCCACTGCCGAATGGCGCCGGCGAAGACTTTACCCGCTCCTACTATGATGGCCTTGGCCGGGTCTATCGGGTGGAAACCCCCGGCGAGACGGCGGCCGGAGCACGGCGCATTGCCGACACCGACTATGATGCGCGAAGCAATGTCTTGCGCACCGCCTTCCCGCGCTTTGTCGGCGACACCGCGCAGTGGACCACCAACAGCTACGACTGGGCCGACCGGCTGGTGAAGACCGTCAATCCGGATGCCAGCCAGCGCACCTATGTGCACTACCTTGCTACCGCGACCGGTACATTCAACCCGTGGCTATTTGGCGTGGTAGCCACCGACGAGCTTGGCCACCAAGCCAGAACGGGATTGTCGACGCGCGGCGATGCCACGGTCGCCGTGCGCGACGTCACTGGTTTGGCGCTGATCGAGTACCGTAGCTACGATCTGCTTGGCCGGCTGATCGGCGTCAGCGATCCCGGCGGCTCGAGCTGGTCCTACAGCTACGACATGCTTGGCAACCGGCTGTCGGCGACCGATCCCGATCTCGGCACCTGGACCTACACCTACGATGCCGCCAACCGGCTGGTCAGCCAGACCGATGCCAGGGGCACTGTCACGACGCTCGCCTACGACCAGATGGACCGGCTGACGCTGAAGACGGCCACGGCCTCGGGCGGCAGCGCGGTCACGCTGACCCAGAACACCTACGATCAGGCGGCGGCCGGCTTCTACAACATCGGCCAGCTGACCACCTCGACCAACCCTGCCGCCACGCAGGCCTTCAAATATGACGGCTTTGGCAAGGTGGCGCGCCAGGACGCCGCCATCGCCGGGCTGACCCACACCACCACGACCGTGCGGGATGCCTCGGGGCAGACACTGGCGACGCAATATTTGCCGGTGCAGCTCGACTTCGGGACGACAGCTTCACCGCTGCAATACACCGCCGGCAACAAGCTTGCCTCCGCCCCCGGCTTCATCACCTCGACGCTCTATGAGGCCGATGGCCAGACCAGGGAGATCAACTACGCCAATGGGGTGAAGACCAGCTTCACCTATTCGCCGACACGGCGCTGGGTGACGCGCGTCACCACCTCGAAGGGCGCGACCATCCTGCTCGACGATCAGTATGCGCGCGATAACCTTGGCCGCATCACCGGCACGACGGGGCTGACGGCCTCAGACAGCTGGACCTACGGCTATGACAATGCCGACCGGCTGACCTCGAGCACCAATCCGGGCGACGCCACGCTCTCGGAAAGCTTCGTCTACGCCGCCAACGACAACATGGTCTCGCGCAGCCGGGTCGCTGGCACCTATGTCTACCCCGCGGCGACAGCACCAAGGCCGCATGCGCCAACCAGCGTCGGCGCCAAGACACTCGCCTATGACGCCAACGGCAATCTCACATCGGACGGCAGCCGCACGCTGACCTGGGACGAGGCCAACCGGCTGAAGACGGTCACGCTCGCCTCCAACACCGTCAACCTCGTCTACGGTCCTGACGGCGCGCGGGTGAAGAAGGCCTCAACCTTCGCCACCACGCTCTATCCCGACGCGTCCGTCGAGATCGATCCGGCGACACCGGGAGCGGAGGTCTACACACGCTATCCGCATCCCGACATCAAGGTCGTCGGGGGAGCAAAATTCTTCCTGCACCGGGATCACCTGGCCTCGGTGCGCATGGTCACCGACAGCACCGGCGCCATCGCCGAACAGACCAACTACGCCAGCTATGGCGAACGCCTCAACAGCGGCTTCCAGACGCAGAAATCCTACATCGGCGAGCGCTTCGATCCCGAGACCGGACTGCTCTACCTCAATGCACGATACATGGATCCCGTCCTCGGCAGGTTCATCTCGCCAGACGACTGGGATCCGACATTGCCTGGGGTCGGCACCAACCGGTATGCCTATGCCCAGAATGACCCCGTCAACAATGCTGACAACAATGGACATGCGCTTCCGACATCGCCGCGCGATTCTGATGCAGATGCCACGAAATTTGGTGGCGGCGGTGGGAATTCCGTTGGTAACGCCACAACGAAAAGTTCGGAAACGGCGAAGCAGACAGCCAATGGCTTACCAAATTCGTTTAACAGTAAGAAGAATTGCAGCGGTTGCGTCAGAACTGCTCAAGCCGCGCCCATTGGCTTACCGGTTCCCGGGGGCTTTATCCCATTGGCGCCTCAAGCGATTCCAGGAAGTCCTGCCCAAAAACAAAACCAAAAATTTGGTCAGGATATCGCAGGTTGGCTAAAGGGTTTAATATCGAACAATAGCGATGAAGCTGACGACCCAGGCGAGAAAAAAGCTGACGTCGACTCGACGGTACCGGGCGCCAGCACGCCAGAGGTAACTGCCCAAGCTCAAGATATTGCCAAAAAGGTCAATAAGAATACGGTGACGATAGAAGATGGAGACATTGTAACTTACTATGATTTGAGAGGTGTGGCCCACAAGGGAATACCCACCCCGCACGTTCAGCAAGGAATTAGAAACACTAACCCAGTAACGGGCGAGACATATGTTAACAAGGATCGGTCTTTCGTGAGGGGAATGACACAACAAGACATTGATAGGGTTAAATCTCATCTCGGGATGTAGTTGAAATGAAGTCAGTTAAAAATAGGTGGAGCATGACCGACTATCCCTCAATGGGATGGCACGATTGTCGAATGTATAGTGTTTCTTTTTTGGATGAAAGCTATGCAATGTCATTGGATATCGATTACATATTTGACTGCACGGTTGACAAGCAAGGAGTTGCAAGCTTTCTTGTTGCTCCGGCAATTTTATACTTGCTTAACTCCTATGAACTTGTCATGGATATAAGTTCACGAAGTTTGATCGGTGCGACAATTGAAAATCTAAGCATGTCGTATCTTAGAAAGAGTACAAACGGAGAGACTGATATATTCTTATGTGTTATTGAATTAGATATCGGGAAATTGTCCGTAAAGACGTCGGGATTTGAGATGATTTTGAAGAAATCGCCTGTTCTATCGCCCACACAGGACCTTCGGCGGCCGCTCTCGACAGTGCACGTGTAAACCGCGCCTCGAAACGCCGCTAGGTCTCGAAATAGGTCCGTCCAACTTCGAGACCCGATCATTGCTTGCGTGCGGCTACAGATGTTGAGCTTGCGCAGTACTCGAGTACATAGGGGGTCGGGCGGTTGGCCCTCGTAATTTTTCCGGTACATAGACGGCGCCGTACATCACCGAGCACATAGCGGCGGCAAGATCGCTCTTCCTCGCCGATTTCGGGATGAGGCCGGCGGGTAGCGTAGGGCGACAGCGAAATGTTGAGGGTCGCGCGGCAAGCACAATAACGATGCGCCGGGTCGCCGGCACCTATGTCTACCCCGCGGCGACAGCACCAAGGCCGCATGCGCCAACCAGCGTCGGCGCCAAGACACTCGCCTATGACGCCAACGGCAATCTCACATCGGACGGCAGCCGCACGCTGACCTGGGACGAGGCCAACCGGCTGAAGACGGTCACGCTCGCCTCCAACACCGTCAACCTCGTCTACGGTCCTGACGGCGCGCGGGTGAAGAAGGCCTCAACCTTCGCCACCACGCTCTATCCCGACGCGTCCGTCAAGATCGACCCGGCGACACCGGGAGCGGAGGTCTACACACGCTATCCGCATCCCGACATCAAGGTCGTCGGGGGAGCAAAATTCTTCCTGCACCGGGATCACCTGGCCTCGGTGCGCATGGTCACCGACAGCACCGGCGCCATCGCCGAACAGACCAACTACGCCAGCTATGGCGAACGCCTCAACAGCGGCTTCCAGACGCAGAAATCCTACATCGGCGAGCGCTTCGATCCCGAGACCGGACTGCTCTACCTCAATGCACGATACATGGATCCCGTCCTCGGCAGGTTCATCTCGCCAGACGACTGGGATCCGACATTGCCTGGGGTCGGCACCAACCGGTATGCCTATGCCCAGAATGACCCCGTCAACAAGAGTGACCCGAATGGACATGCCTTTTCGCCACGGTCATCCGACGACAGCGCCGCAGGGCAGGCTGATGCTGACAAGGAGGGAGGTGGCGCAAAAGGCGGTTCGGGAGATGGAGCTGCAACGAACAGCACGAACACCGCAAATCAAACACAAAGCGGTTTACCTAGCCCGCTCGGCGACAAGAAATCTTGCAAAGGATGCGTCAAAACCGCTGAAAACGGCTTTTCCCCCAATTTGCCCGGTTGGCATGAATATACGACAACCAATAAGGTTTGCGACAACACCTGTACCCGTGAGGAAATGGTGGATCAGGGGTTGCGCTTCGCTTATCCGGGTCAAGATCCCTCAAAGCCGGTAACAAACCTAGGACTATATACGGTTAAGGACCCTATATTCGGATTACCAATGGGATGAATCCAAACCACAGTTAGCGAAGATAAGCTTACGATAACCAATAGAACCTTGCCGGAGCATGTCTTATATGACGGCCAGATCACGAGGACAATATCACAAGATCCAGTCGGATCGTGGAGCGTTACCACGCATGGTATTGGGAATAATTCGATTCCGGGAATGAATGACGTCAACCAGGCTGCTGGTCCAAGTATATTCAATGGAGTCGACCGTCAGATGAAAGAAAATATTGATAGACATCATTTCGGATCGTGAGGGTGGTGATGCTGAAGACCTATATAGTGATCGCGACTGTCGCCATCCTCTCAATTGGACAGCAATACAGGATCAGTCATTACGTTAATTCTACTGACGATAACCAGCTCCCAGTTGGCTCAATTGATCTGTTCGTCGATGACGCATCGAGAAGCTTATTTTTCGAGAAGCTAAGACAATTTTCTGAGCGCAACTCCTTTAAAATAAGGATCGCCCCTACAACTCCGGATGAGATATACTATACTATTCAGGTTAATGGGAATGACATGTTTATAATTGGAGGAAACACTCTTGGAATTAAACAACCGCAGGATGTCACGCTTGCCTTGTACAAAAATGACGTCGGAAAAATGGATGATGGCCGCATCCGAGATATAGCTAGTCAGATAGTAAGTCTATTTGGCAATGTGGCGGGGGTCTCTGTTAAAAGAGCGGCAGTGAATAGAAAATAAAGAGGTGCCGCCTGTAATCAAATGTGGTTTCTATTATTGGCTACTCGCGTGTTCTTGATTGCGCCGGTTAAGCTTCGATGCCGCAATGCGCGAGATTGGCGGTGATCGTGGATTTTTCGGTGCTCGATGGTCCTTTGTTCGCATTAGGATCAACCGCAGGGCTCCCCCTATTTTTGAGGGGCGCCCTCGGTGTGCCGGATAAAACGCTCCGCCATCCTAGAGCGTCTATCGCCGCACCGCGCAGAGTATGCCTGCCATTAACCCTGTGGATAGAACTCAAGTAACCCCAACAATCCCGGCGAGGCCGTCCAAGAACACCTAGACTGACGCTCTAGGGGAATCGGGTGGATGTGGGTCAAACCAAGTAATCGCGCCTTTTTGTGCATACTGCTGGCCATCGCCGGCTGCACATCGACGCCGGGCAAGGACTTCTTCACCGAGACTGTCGAGAGCCTACACGCCAAAAACTCGCCTTTGCGGGCAGGCTATACCGGGCCTGGCGCCGTCACCTCGGCCTCCGACCAGGCGCAGCGCTTTAATGGCGCGCAGTATCAGGGCTCGGGCCAGTTCGTCTCTTCGGCCGCCCCCGTTGCCCAGGTAACCGGCAACGGCGCCGGCCAATACGAACTCAACCTCGTCAATGCATCGGTCGCTGATGCGGCGAAGGCGGTGCTGGGCGATGCCTTACATGTCAATTATGTCGTCGACCCGCGCGTCCAGGGTACGGTCACCTTGCAGACCTCGAAGCCGGTGTCGAAGGATGCGCTGTCGGACATACTGGAGTCGGCGCTTGCGGTGAACAGCGCCGGCATCGTCAAGCGTGGCGGCACCTATCAGATCGTGCCGCTTTCGGAGACCCTGTCGAGCACGCCTTCGGTCAGCGTGCCGTCGGTCTCGCCGTCGGGACCGGGCGTCAAGGTGCAGGTGCTGCAGCTGCAATACATCGCCGCCGACGAGATGAAGACCATTCTCGAGCCGATCACCAGGCAGGGTTCGGTGCTGCGAGTCGATCCGACGCGCAACCTCATCACCGTAGCCGGCAACAACAATGACCTCGACGCCATTCGCGAAGCAGTCTCGGTGTTCGACGTTGACTGGATGCGCGGCATGTCGGTGGCATTGCATCCGCTGAAGGCATCCAAACCGTCCGCGGTCGCGACGGAACTCGATTCAATCTTCGGCACCAAGGGTGGTCCCGGCGCCAAGCTCATCCAGTTCATTCCCAACGACCGTCTGAACTCGGTGCTGGTCATCACCTCGCGCCCTGCGTATCTCACACGCGCCGCGACCTGGATCGCCAAGCTGGACAGGCTGGCCGAGACCAATGAGGACCAGCTTTTCGTCTACCAGATCCAGAACCGCCCGGCCAAGGAACTTGCCGAAGTCCTGAGCTCCGTTCTCGGCACCTCTGTCAAAACCCAGGGCGGGTCGTCTGGCGTCAATGTCTCGCCCGACCAGACGCCGATCGCGATGCAATCCGACGGCGTGACGCCGGCGCCGTTGACCGGGCCTTCGCCAGCCGGGGAATTCGCACCCGACGGGCAGCCCAAGCCGCATGCCACAGTCGTCGCCGATATCGAGAATAATGCGTTGCTGATCCAGACCACGGCGCGTGACTACGAACGCATCCAGCAGATCCTGACCAAGGTCGACGTTCTGCCGACGCAAGTCATGCTGGAAGCCGTCATCGCGGAAGTCACGCTCAATGACGACCTCAAATACGGCCTGCGATGGTTCTTCGAGAATGGCGGGACCAAGGTCTCGCTGTCCGACGTCGCGAAGGGTGCGGCCGCCGCTGCTCTGCCCGGCTTCAACTGGAGCTATGCCACCGATAACATCCAGGTGACGCTGAACGCCCTGTCGAAGGTCACGGATGTCAACGTCATCTCGGCGCCGACGATCATAGCTCTCAACAACCAGAAGGCGATTTTGCAGGTCGGTGACCAGGTGCCGATCCTTACCCAGCAATCGCAGGACACCACGGGTGGCGCCGCACCGATCATCAACTCGGTCCAGATGAAGGACACCGGTGTCATCCTGACGGTGACGCCACGCATCAACAACGCCGGCCGGGTGATGCTCGACATCCAGCAGGAAGTCAGCAACGTAACGACGACAACCAGTTCCGACATCAATTCGCCGACCATTCAGCAGCGCAAGATCCAGACGCGCGTCCTCGTCAATGATGGCGAGAGCCTGGCATTGGGCGGTCTCATCCAGCAGAACAACAGTGTCGACCGCAGCCAGGTGCCGATCCTTGGCGACATCCCTATCATCGGCAACGCCTTCAAGCAGAAAGACGATGGCATCAAACGGACCGAACTGATCATCTTCATCCGGCCTCACGTTGTGCGCGACATCAACGAAGCCCGTGAAGTCACCGAAGAGTTTCGCGGCAAGATCAGCCTGCAGACCCCGATCCAGAAGCGGCGTGGCGGCACCCAATCGCAGCAGGACCTGAAGAGACTGGCTTACTGACCATGGAAGCAGATGTCCGGATCCTGATTGTTGCCAGTATGGTTCTTGCGGCCACTCTCGCCACCATAAGCATTATCGACTTCAGGCGGATGATCATTCCGGATCTGCTCAATCTGGCATTAGCGGCAGGCGGACTAGGCTTTCAGCTGGTCGTCCAGCGCGACGACGCGCCGATACAGATCATGGCCGCGGTATTGACGCTTGTTGCCTTCCGGGGTTTGCGGCACGGCCATTTCCTGCTGACCGGCAGGATCGGCCTTGGCCTTGGCGATGTCAAAATGCTGGCCGCCGCCGCCTTGTGGATCAACCCGCTGCTTTTGCCTGTGCTGCTGTTCATCGCCAGCGCCACCGCCCTTCTGTTCATCGGCGGACAGATCGTTGCCGCGGGACCGGCGGCAGCGCGCTCTCGTGTGCCGTTCGGCCCGTTCATTGCCTTGGGACTGGGCTGCAGCTGGGCGCTGGAACAATTTTATGGACTGACCCTGGGGGTGCTGTGATGCACATTTTCCGTCTCATCGGCTCGGCCGAAAACAAGCAGGACAGAGGCAACGAACGCGAAGCCGGCTTTACGCTGGTCGAGCTGCTGGTCGTGCTCGCCATCATTGCCTTGATCGCGACCCTGGTCGCGCCCCAGGTGCTTCGTTATCTCGGCTCCGCCCGTACCAGCGCGGCCAAGGCGCAGATCAAGAACATCGAAAGCGCACTCGAGCTCTACTATGTCGACAACGCCAAATATCCGTCGGGTGACGAAGGGCTCAAGGCGCTGGTGATGGCGCCGCCCGGCGACACGCATTGGAACGGCCCCTACCTCAAGACAACCAGCGGGCTTAACGATCCCTGGGGCAGGCCTTATGTGTATGAGCTAAAGGCGGATGCCAGCGGCATTGTGATTCGCACTTATGGCCGCGACGGCAAGCCGGACGGAACCGGCGAAGACCAGGACGTGAGCAACTAGGCAGGTCGCCCAAAGCCGGATTGGGACAGCAACAGGCGTAAGCACGCAAGGCGACCGGCCTCGTCAGTTCACCGGCGTGCCCCCAGACTTGCCAGGCTGAGCCGCGCAAAACCGTCGGACGCATAGATTGCGCCGTCCCTGGCGACCGAAATCCTGAAGCGGACGGCGCTTGGCAGTCGCCGGTTGGTCTTCCAGTCTACCGACCACGTTCCTTTCGAGCCGTCGAGATATTCGAATCGCACGCCGGTCACGCCGCCGATCAGCGGCACGGTCCGGCTTTCGGCCTCACCGCCGGCGCTGCTTCCCCGTCGCAGGTTCTGGACGATGGACAAACGACCGTCGCCAGTGGGCAGGATCGTGACTTCCCTGAGTGCGGCGGAGCCGAAGCCGATCGCCATGATGCCGTTGAACCGCAGCCGGTCGGCCTCGCCGCTGAAATAGATCACATCGTCGGGCGTCGATTGCGCCAGGGGCAGAGCTTCGGCGTTGCTGAGCGTGACTTCGAGAAACCGTGTCGCTGCGTCAACCTCCGTCTGCATCTGGGTCGCCTTGCTGATGCGCATCATGGTCCGGGCCTGACCGAGAAAGACGATCATCAGGGCCGAAATCACGCTGACGAGGGCGAGACCCACCAGCACGTCGATCAGTGCAAACCCTTCGATCCCGGGGCGTGGCGGCAGCGGTCGCGAGCCAGCGACAGCTTTCGCTCTGACGTGCGGGGGCCGGCGAGGAAAAAGGGCCCGCATGGCTGTGGTTGTGGGAAGCAGCAAACCGTTCATTGCCGATTCTGCTGCGTGACGGGCAAGAAAGTGAGAAACGATCCGCTTCCCCCCGCCCCGCCTTTCTCAATGACGATGGCGGACATCTTTGCCTTCGCCACGTCGACGGGATAAGTCTTGAGTGTCCAGCCTGACTGGGCAATGCCGTCCAGTTTGGCGGCGCCGTCGTTTCCGGCATCGTATTGCGCCATGATGGCGCGCAGTTTCCGTGCTGCCTCCACCTGTTCCCTGGCTGTCACGATGCTGCGGCTAGCCAGAACAATCGTCTGGCTGGCGATGCCGAGAACCAGGGCGAGGATGGTCATGGCGACGATCATTTCCAGGATCGAGAAGCCATCGTCGCCGGAGCTGTTTGCCGGCGTCATGGCTTCACCTGCAGGCTGGCCAGCCCAGTCAGCCAGTTCACCTCGATGTGCGCGGCTTGTTCCCCCCGCTGCAGATCGATTTCCAGACCCGACGCGCTGCCATCGGCAAGAAACGTCAAGACCGCCCGACGCCCGTCCTTCACGGTTTCGCGGCCGGTCGTCACGGTCAATTTCACGTCCTGCGGCAGATTGAGCACATGCTGGTCGTCGAAACGGACTGTTCGGCGGTCTGTGTCGATGACGATCCGCTGCGGCCTGGCGGTGGCGATGGCCAAGGTGCGGGCCGTGCGAAACCGCGCGACAATCTCGCTCGATGAGGTGTCTAGACTTTCGGACCAGTATCTCTGGACGATCCCGGGTGCTGCGATCGCAGCGACGACGGCCATTATTGCCAGCACGATCAGCATTTCGATCAAGGTGAATCCGGCCTCGGGGCTCTCTCTTCCCGGCACAGGCGCAGATGTCGTCATTGCAGCGCCAGATCGTTGATGCTGAGGATCGTGGTCATCACCGAGACGACCAGGCTGCCGACCAGAAAGCCGAGCGAGATCGTCATTGCCGGTGTCAAGAGCTTCAGCAGCGTGTCGATCCGTAGGGTCAGCGCCGTCTGCAGCATCTTGCCGGCACGATCAAGCACGACGGGAAGCGCGTTGGCGTCGTCGCCAAGCGATATCAACGAGAGCGTAGCATTGTCGAACAGGCCGGCGTTGCTGGCTGCATTGTGAAGCCGTGCACCGTTTGCCACCTCCTCTTCGATGGCGGTGAAGCTCGCCTTCAAGGAGCTCTGCTGCGAAACGTTGGTTGCCAGGCTCAAAGCCTCGCTCATCGTCACGCCGTTGCCCAGCAGCAGCGAAAGCGTCTCGAGATAGCGCGCAAGCACAGCGTTCTTGACCAGGACGCCGATCACCGGCGTTCTGAGAAGCCAACGCGAAAACACTGTTTTTGCGGTCGGAGACCTGGACAGGACGAGAGAGGCGAGCAGCCCTAGCAGGAGGATCAGCGGAAAGACGAAGGGGTAGTGGTTGAAGACGCTGCCGAAAGCGGAAAGCATGCGCATCGTGAATGGTTTGGGAGCAGAGGAGCCTTCGAAAATCGGCTCTAAAGCCGGCACCAGCACAGTTGCCAGAACAACCATGGCCCCGCTCATCACCACCAGCAGGAACGCGGGATATGTCAGGGCCTCGACGATCGAGGCACGGCGCTTTGCCTTGGCCTCGAACGTATCGGACAGACGCTGGCATATGTAGGCCATCTTGCCGCTGCGCTCGCCGCTGGCCAGCAAGGCTGCGATGTCGGCTGTGATGCCAGGCAAAGTCAGGAACGCGTCGGCAATGGAGCGGCCACCGGTGGTGAGATCCAACACCGTCTGCAACTGCTGGCGCCTGGTGGCATTGCCTTCCCCCGAAATGACGGCACTCAAGGCGCGGTCGATGGTGAAACCGGCATTGAGCAGCACCGAAAGCTCGGCAAAAAGCCGGCCGAAATCGACTTGTCGCGTCAGGGTGAAGCTGCCTTTGCCCGGCAGCCTGATCGTCGCCTGTTCACCGCTGGCGGGGGCCAGATGATAGGAGCGGCGGCCCTGCTGGGCGAGCTTGCGGGCGGCATCCTGTTTGGTCGGTGCGTCGACGACGCCGTTTTCCCTGGTCCCGTCGGCGAGATAGGCGCGATAGGCGTATGGCGGCATCATCCGCCTCCGTCGAGATCGATGACGCGCCGCACTTCTTCAATCGTGGTGACTTGGCGCTGCACCAGCGTGGCCGCATGCGCCGCCATCGGTATCAAGTCGGCTTCGGCGGCTGCCTTTGCGATCTCGATTTCGCTGGCGCCCTCATCAATCAAAGTGGCAATCCGCGGCGACACCTGCAGCATTTCGTAGGTCACTGTCCGTCCGCTATAGCCGGAACCATTGCAGCCTTTGCAGGAGGCACCGACGCCGGTGGCGCCATGACAGACCGGGCAGACACGACGCAGCAGCCGCTGTGCAATGACCCCTCGAATCGTCGCGCCGAGCAGATAACCGTCGACGCCCATGTCGCGCAGGCGTGTCAGTGCGCCGGCCGCGCTGTTTGTGTGCAGCGTCGAAAACACCAGGTGGCCGGTCAGCGCCGCCTGGATGGCGATCTGCGCCGTTTCGCGATCGCGAATTTCGCCGAGCAGAATGATGTCGGGATCCTGGCGCAGGATCGAACGAAGCGCCGTCGCGAAGTCGAGATCGATCGCCGGATTGACCTGCAACTGCGTAATCCCGGCCATTCTGTATTCAACCGGATCCTCGACGGTGAAGACCTTGACGTCAGGCCTGGAACACTCAGACAGGATCGAATAGAGCGTCGTCGTCTTGCCGCTGCCGGTCGGACCCGTCACCAGCACGATGCCGTTGGCGGCTTGCGACATCTGCCTGATCTTGGCCTGCGCGGCTTCGTCGAAGCCCAGCTTCTCCAGCCGCAGCTCGACCCCGGCGCGGTCGAGAATTCTGAGCACGATGGCTTCGCCATGAATAGATGGAATGACCGACACACGGAGATCGATATCGCGCCCCCGCACCGCGATGCGCATTCTGCCGTCCTGCGGCAGGCGCCGTTCGGCGATGTTCAGCCGCGACAGTATCTTGATGCGCGTCGAAATGCCCGAAAGCATCGCCGACGGCGCCGTGTCGACCGTGGACAGCATGCCGTCATGGCGAAACCGGATACGGACATGGTCTTCCAGCGGCTCGATATGGATGTCGGTCGCCTTGGCGTCGACCGCCCGGTGGATGGTGTCGGCGACAAAGCGCACGATCGGCGCCTCGCGGGCAAAATCCTTCAGCCGCTCGAGATCGTCGGAGCCGAAATCCGAAGGTGCGGCACTGCCGCTTTCCAGCGACACGGCCTCCGCCGCCGACCGCTCCAGCCGGTCGATGCATTCGCCGATCACGCGCCGCGGCAAGATGCGCAGTGACGGCGTCCTTTCCCAATGAAAGGCCAGCGCATCGATGGTGGCCGATGAAAAGGGGTCGGCGACCGCGACGACCAGTTGGCGCTCGTCGATCTCCAGCGGCAGGACGGCATTGTCCTTGAGATACGCTAGCGGCACGCTGGCAAGCATCTCCTGACTGAACTGCTCCGGCACTCCGGCAACAATCGGCACGTCGAGGAAACGGCACAGACTGTTGGCGAGGTCCTGTTCGCCCATCAGCCCGAGTTCCGTCATCACCGTGTCGAAAGGATGCCCCGACGTCGTGGCCGCCCCCATCGCCCGCTGTGCGCTGTGCGCGGTCAGGATCTTTTCGCTCTCCAGAAAGGCGAGGAATGCTTCGATGCGAGATGTCTGCGGCGCGGCGTTCATGATCTAGCTCCAGCGCGCTAGGATTTGAGCCACGCCGCTGCCGAAAAAGAGATCGCAACTGGCCGTTGGCACCAACGGAGTGGGACCGCCGTCGTCGGTTTCGACGGCCGGCATCCGCGACACCCGCCTGAAACCTGCGGCCATCAAAGATGATTTCTCGACGACGAGCCCTGCCTGGCCGGTGACCCCCGACCCGTCCCGCCTGGCCGCGATCTCTACCGTATAGACAGTGCCGCCGCTTTTATCCTGTCCCACCGCCTGATAATCGTGTGATCCGCCATCAATGACGTTTCGCAGCCGCTTCGGCGCATCGGCAAGCACGATCGAGCCTTGTTTGAGATTGACGGTGAAGACATCGTAAAGATCGCGCAGCGGTATGGAAGCCAGCGCCGAAAACTCCTGCAGCTCAGACACGGATTCGAAGGCCGCGAATTTGTTTTGTTTGGGGCCGAGCGAGGATTGCGGCTGGATGTTGGAGGCAAAAGCGTTCGGTGGACCTCTTGATGTGACGATGGCCTTGGCGATCTCCTCGGCCTTTTGCGGATCGAAGCCAAATGATGCCATGCCTTGCGTCAGCAAAGTGTCGCTGGCGGCGTTGAGATCGATCAGGCCTCTGTGGTCCTGGACACGCAAGTCGAAGCTGAGATGCCCCGAACGGCACCGTGCCGGCTCGGCATCCAGCGGCACTCCCTTTACCGCCGAGCCATCGAACAATTCGCTGGCGACGACATTGACTAAGCCGTCGGCGACCATCGACAGCCGGTCGTGCTCCATCTCATTGCTGGCAATCATCAGCCGTGTCCTTGCGCTCAGCGCGAAGGGAACCACAACAGCCGAAACGATCAGCATGAAGACAAGCACGGCGACCAGGGCGAAGCCTTCGTTTTCGTCACGGGTGGAATCAAAGACCATCACCGCCTCCTGCAAGGGAAGGAGGTCGGGTTGGCGGCTGGTAGAGCGGGATCCGCTCCGATTTCCCATCTCGTTCCAGCGTCGCCGCATCCTTCTCGACACGGGAAACCGTCCAGCCATCGATGGTTTCACCGCTGCCGTACCAGTTGGCTTTGTTCGAGCCCGCGATCTTGAGCAGAGCCTTTGCGCTTGTACTGCTTATGCTGACGCCGAGCAGCGACGGCGCGGCGGCCGGCGCTATGATTGCAACGGGTTGTGGCGGCGCGATAGGAGCCGTCGCCGCTTGCACTGGCGGCGGCGCCTGATCGGGAAGGGGTACGAAATTTCGCCGCGTCGGGGTGAACAACGGGCGCTCGAATGTCTCGGCAAAGTCGGTGCTTGCGACGGACGTCGGTTCGCCGGCGACCACATTTTGCAATTCGCGAACGTTGCGTTGCGCCGAAGCCGTGGTCGGGGAGATATCGACCGGTGTGTCGTAAAGCGCCACATTCGCGAAGGCGAGCGCGGCGGCCACCAAACCAATGCCGGCTGCCGCCAAGATCCGGATCATGGCTTTGTCTCGGCCGTCGCTGCCGCCACCGTGCCGGATTGCAGCGCGCCGTAGAACAGCACTTCGGCAAAAATCTCTGGCGCTACTTTGGACGCAGCTGAAGGGGCGACGTTCGTCGTCCGCAACGTGGTCTCGCGGATCAACAGGACCGGCAGCGTCGTTTCGAGACTGAACATGAAGCCGTGGACGCTTTCCAGCGTCCCCGAAACATTGGCGCGCAGGCCGAGATAGGCAACGCCGTCCTCATTGAGAGCGGGCGCGTTGCCCGCCGACAGCACCGTCACCCCGTTGGAGGCGGCAATGGCGTTTAATCGGGTCTGCAGCGCACCCCGAATGACCGCCTCGCTTTCACCGGACAGGAATTCGCCATTGCTGGAGGCGGCTACCGGCGAGGCCGAGGCTTCGATGGTCTTGGCCAGCGCGACAACGGCCTCGATCTGGCCCAACGTCGCGCGTTTCTCATCAATGTCGGCGCTGGCCGAAGCGACGCTGCTGAGCGCGACAAACGCGAGCCAGCCGACCAGCAACACGCACGCTGCCGCGATCGCCAGCGCGACCGAGCGGCGGATCAGCAGACGGCTGTTGAGGATTGCCGTCACCATCGTTCAGCCATCCCCGACCTTTGCCGTGATGGTGAAACGCTCGCCGCTTTGCCCGGGAACTCTGACGACCGGTGACGAAAATTCCGGCGCGGAAAACAGGGGCGAGGCATCGATGGGCTGAATCAGGTCGGCGGCTGAAGCCGCAAAGCCGGTGATCGTGATCTGGTTGCCCCTGGATGAGAGATCGGTCACCCAGGCGCTGTCCGGCAACAGGCGGGTAAGTTCGGCCAGGATGCGAACCACGGAGACGGCGCTTTTCTTCGAGGCGCGCAGCTTTTCCGTCTGGTCGAGCTCCGTCTGGCGCTTCTGCAGCGCGGCGCGCGCCTTCTTGGCCTTGACCTGGGCAGTGGCGATCTGCTCGTCGAGCACGCTTGCCGCCTGCCAATAGCGCAACTGCGCATGCCCATATGTGGCGGCTAGGCCGACAAGCAGTACCGCGACCGCGCTTACCCAGGCGCGCCGGACGAAGCGGTCGCGCGCCCGGGACGGCCAGATCGCCGCAAGGCTGAGAGGATCGGCTGGCCACGTCCGCTCCGAGCCGACGATATCCAGCGAGGAAGGGTTGCCGCCGACCGCCCGGACTGCGTCCAGAGCCGGCGCCAGGCTCTTCTTCTTGAGCACGCGGTAGAAACAGCCGCCATCGGCGCCGTCGGTGAAGATGATATGGACCTGCGACGGATCGATTGGCGTAGAGGCCATCAGGTCAAGTTCGGCCATGTCGCGCGCCTGCCGCGCCGGCAACTGCCGCGCCGCGAGATGCCTGACAAGGGAAAGGGTGCTGTCGAGCTGGATCGCGACGGTGGGATGCCTGCGCCCGGTTCGCAGTTGTGCCGCGATCTCGTCGGCGGTCGCATCGAGCGCCAGCGGCCGCGACTGGAAGCCCGGCCCGCCCGCCGCATGCACACGGATGCCGTCATCGGCGATGCCGATGGTCCAGTCCGACGGTTTCGACTGTTTTGCCCGGGGAACAAGGCTCGCCCACACGGCGCGCAACTCATCGCGCCACCAGTCGAACCCATCCAGGAATTGCGTTTTGTACGTCGCCATGACACCCCACCCCGCGCGCAACGGCTGATTCTGTGCCCGGCACGCGTTCGCAGTCTATAGAGGGTGTAGGGAGCGCGTGTGAAACAAGATGAGACGGGCTGATTTAGTCACAGGTTTGTGGCAGAGGGGCTGAGAATAGGTTGGTGCCGGCAGTGTACTGCAGCGGCGCAACCACTGCCCCGAGGTCGAGCGCACCGGAAAATATTGCGTGGCGATTACCTGGCCGTATCGAGGGTTGTCGTGGTGGACCATGACTTGTTTGAAGCGGCCCAAAAAGTGCCCTGTCACCGCAATTCCGAAGCGGTCTGGGCGGAAATGTCTGGTCTGCTTTTGCCGGGCATTAATTGCCTCGGCATAGGCGCGGTGCACCTTGGCAAGCGCGCGTCGCAGCCGTCCGCATCGGCTGGCGTCATCAGGCACTAGCGGGCTGTGGAAAAGGGATCGGAGATACCCGTTTTGAATCTGATTTGTGCTCGGTCGGATTCTGATACGTTCCGTGAACAAAACAGTTTTTCAACACTGTTAGAGCATTTACCATTCCATCAGGACAATCTCTCCCGGACATAGTGCTGAAACGGCCGCCCAAGCAGGCGAGCCTACACAAAAGAGGTCAGCCGCCGCGGTTGAACAATCTATTGCCGCATGAAAAGAGTGCAGCAAACTGCAATTATAATTCACACATCAAAGGAACCGCCACCATCGGCATCATCGGCGAAGACGATATGGGCCTGCGACGAATCGATCGGCGTCGAGGCCATCAGGTCGAGCTCGGCCATGACGCGCGCCTGCTGCACCGGTAGCCACCGTGCCGCAAGCTGCCGTCAAGGTAAGAGCGCCGTCGATGCGGATCGCGACGGGATGCGGTCGCGACGATCGGATGCCTGCGGACGAAGCCGAGCAGGCCGGCGATCTCCTCTGAGGGTTGCATCCACTTCAAGATGCCGCGACTGGAATTCCGGCCCGCCCCGCCGCATGCAGGCGGAACCACGACGCAGGCGTATGTTTAGGGCTAAGCTTCAGGTGGATACGTGTACAAGTTCGGCGCACTCAATGATCGAAGCCAAACACCTTCGATCATTGAAACCTGTCAAATAGACTCTGGATTAGAAGTGGATTCCCGATCGCAGTGACACCGCGTTCAGAGTTCGACTTGTCGTCAAACGCTTTCAAGATAACCGAATCATTTTCTGCAGAAACGAGTACCAATTTAGAATCCAAATATAACTTTCCTATCCATCCAGCTTTTAAAAAGTCCATTATATTTGTCATTTCTCTACCAACAACGACATACGAGCACTTCTCTTCTAACACAATATTGAAAGCGTCACCAATATTCTCTTTCGTTAAATTTACCGCGACGAAAAATTTTAAGCCATATTCAGAGGATATTTGAACTTCCTCTACTTTTCCAAATTGCGATAGGTCCACTTTATTCTTCCTAAGCAGGCCGGTCAATTTTTGATGCCTCAGTATCCGGCTGTCACGTTGCCACGCCTCGGTTCCAACAAGTAGCCATATGGCATAATCTTGGTATGCGTAACAAAGATCCAAAACAATGGAAATAAAACGCTCCCGTGAGGATTCATATGGTTCCGACCCCCTCGAATAAATAGATATACCTGCGATAGATGGTCGAATACCGTCATGCGGAGGGCGGATATTAAGAACCAAATTTTCAGAATAAATATCTCTTGTAAAATCCACAGTATCAGTAGTCATAGTGGCCGCCGTTCTCATCGTTGAAATGCGGTCCACGATTCTGGGGATCGTTGGGGCCGAAGTAGTGACCGTTAGCGTCGTCTCGAATCGTAATCGTCTTCTTTCCTGCGTGAGTGTCAACTTCGAAATCATACGATCGACCCGGTTGGACCTGGCCTCTCCTGTTGATATTAGGACCTTGGGATACTGGCTGTTGGCTCGTAGGTATCGCCGATGCGCGTTTAGCTGCATTGAATGCGCCCGGTCGTCTAGCTCCATCTGGTGTAAGATTCGGCGGCTTAACCCCCTGAGTGTTAACGGTTGACCGCTCAGGCGGCCGCGCAGGCCGGCGCGTCTTCCGCGGCCCAGTCACTCAGTCTTGTGGCGTAGCTGGAGGCAGCGTCGGCGAGTCCCGACGCGGTCAGCTTGTCGGCGCGATAAATCAGGAAGGGGCTTGCCCAAGGCAGCTTGCAACGGTGGGCCGTGGCGCGCAGTGGGTTCAACAGTTCGCCGAGCGGAATCAGGTTTTGCCCCCTCGGCGTATAGGCCTCGGGCACATTGCCAGCCGTCGCCGCGATCAGGATCGGGGTACCTTCGAGCCGGCGGCCTTCCGCTTCGTAGGCGATGTAGAACATGCGGGTGGGAACCGCGTCTTGCCAAGCACGCAGCAGCGGTGGTGTCGCGTACCACTGCACCGGAAACTGCAGCACGAGGCGATCGGCGCCGAGCAGTCTCGCCGCCTCGACCGCGCCATCGGTGAACATGTCGAGCCGACCATCGGGATACAGCGCCTGCATATCGACAACCTCGACCCCGGGGACGGATCGGGCCGCTTCCGCGAGTGCGACGTTTGCTTTCGAGCGGCTTGGGTCAGGATGGAACATCAATACCAGAGTCTTCATGACAATCTCCTGTGTTCTGGGATGTCATAAGAATGAAGGCTGTCGCATAATTAATCCAATAGATCATTGATATACATTTCTATTGATTGAACAAATTATCGCGCAAAGCGTGTCTGCCAAGGCTCAGATACCCTGCTACAATCCTCCCAATCAGCGCACGATGAGAGTTATGCGCACTCGCCGCCCGGAGCCGCAGATAGCGTCATTGCGAGCTTCAGCGGTCTGGTGACTGAATAGATGACCTGGCATATTCCGCGATGGACGGCGGCCACAAACGACATTAATTTGCCAGATGACCAACGCCCGCCGTTATTGCCAGCATGAATTTACGAAGCATCGACCTTAACCTGCTTGTCGTCCTGGATGCGCTGCTCGACGAACGCCATGTCACCCGGGCGGCGGTTCGGGTCGGCTTGTCGCAGCCGGCGACATCGAGCGCGCTCGAGCGATGCCGCCACCTGTTTCATGACCAGTTGCTGGAGCGCGGGGCGGGCGGCATGCGTCTGACGCCAAGGGCGGAAAGCCTGCGCGAGCCGCTGAAGACGCTGCTGGCGGGCACATTGTCCCTGATCGATCCGCCCGCCATCGACCTCAGCGAAATCGAGCAGACGGTGCGGGTGATCATGGCCGACACGCCGAGTTTCGGCATCGTCAGCCAGATCTATGCGCAACTGATGCGAACGGCGCCGGGGATACGGGTCGTCATCCAGCCGTGGCATGGGGCCGATGCCGCTCTGGAGGCCCTGGCCAAAGGACACGCCGACCTCGCGGTGTCGGTTTTCAGCGGCATCGACGAGAATTTCCACTGCCATGAAATCCTGTTCGAGACATATGCCCTGGCCATGCGGCGGGACCATCCGGCCGCGAAAGGGTTCGACCTCGAACAATGGCTGGCCTATCCGCATGTGGTGGTCTCTGGACGAGGCGAGGTCAGGACCCCTCTCGATGACGCGCTTGGCCGGATGGGCCTCGCCCGGCGGGTCGGCATCGTGGTGCCGAACTTCTTGATGGTCAGGCCACTGCTTCTGGCGTCGGACCTGATTGCGATGGTCCCGCGCCGCGCTCTGTCGATGGAAGGAGGGCACGGCCTTGCGGTGTTCGAACCGCCGATCCCCGTGACGGGGTTTCCGCTGAACATGGCGTGGCACATCCGCCGCGATCAGGATCAGGCCGTGCGCCATGTGGCGGATCTCGTCGAGGCGCTTGTCAAAGCTCTCTAGCACGGAGCCTGCTGAGTCCCGCAGTTCCCCCCGCTCCGTGCCTACTGAGCCGTCGTCGCCTTCACCACTCCGGGAACGGTTTCAATGCCCAGTTGCTGCACGAACAGCAGGCTGTCGGCATTGGCCCAGTATTCGACCAACTGGCCGTCCTTGACGCGCAGCGTATCGGTGCCGGTGAAGGTGACCTTGCGGCCGGTGGAGGAGGCGGGCGCGCCCGGGAACCCGCCATGATAGGTGCCCCGTGCCCGCCAACGCACGACGAAGTGGTCTCGGTCGGCGATCGGGCCGACCTCGATCTGGAAATCGAGATCAGGGAAGATCGACTTGATGCCGCTGATCCAGGCGTTCAGCGCGGCGCGGCCGTGGATCGTGTCACCCCCCGAACCGGTGATGGGCGCCGCGTGGGCGACGAAGTCCGGCGAGATGATCTTGTCCGTGTAGGACAGGTCGCCATTCCACAACAGACGCCAGGGTTCGGCGAGCGATGCGTTGGAGGCGGCACTTGCGGCCTGGGCCGCATCGGCGGCCGGAGCGGTCGAGGCCACGGCAATGGTTGCCCCGACGGCGAGAGGCAGCGCCAACAGGCTGGCACGGAAGCTTTTGGAGGGATTGTACATTGGAAGGTCCATTCTTTTGAGGGCGAGGTTCAGGCCTTGAGTTCCGCGTCGGAAATCCAGGAACCGTGGATGCCGCCGGGGACCCAGACCGGGATTTCGACGATGGCCGTCGGCTTGGCGGCCATGTTCTTGGCATCGATGATCCACAGTTCGCCCTTGCCGGTCGTGAGGTCGCCGACGTAGCTCATCAGCCAGCCGTCATCCTCGGCGGTTCCATTGGGGTCGGCGACGAACCATGCCTCGTTCGGCATCTGGCCGGGTTTGAATTCAAGAACCTGACGTTCGCCGCTCCGGGCGTCGTATTTGACGATGGCCGGATTCTTCAGACCGTTGCCGGGAAATGCGACGGCGTAGGCATAGCGCGAGGCACGGCCTCGCCTGGCCATGTTGAAGGTCGGGAAATCGACCGACAGGTCGTCGCGGACATCGAGCGCGGCCGTGCCTTTCACCGGATCGATGGTCCATCGCGCATGCCGGATGCCGTCGGCCGGCCAGACGTCGTGGCCAGGCGACGAATTGATGAAGGCAAGCGTATGCGCCCAGGCGGCACCGTCGTAGCGCGGGCCTTCAATCACGATCTTGCCGTCCTGTTCCCAGGCATTGCCGAGATGCAGCATCAGGTAGGATGGCGCTGATATCCACCGGGTCGAGCCCTTGGAGCGATCGCGCGGCATTACGCCGATCCTGGCAGGATAGGCCGTGTCAAAAGTATAAGGGAAAGCCAAGCCAGATTTCGGGTTGAAAGTGGCGCTGGCATCGAACCACAAGACATAATTCTCGGTAATCGCGAAATCATGCTTGAGCGAGGGACCAGCACCGTCGATGACCTCGCTGTGGACGAGGACGCCGGATTTATCAACGACGTGGTAGGTGAGAAAGGGCGGGACAGGCAGGCTGGAGAGGAACAGCATCTCGCCGGTAACCGGATCTATTTTGGGGTGTGCCGTCATGACGTTCCGCAGCTTGCCGGCAAAGTCGTAAATTCCGACGGTGTCGAGATCCGGCGTCAACTGATAGGGCAGGTTGACCTCCTGCAGGGCCAGGATCTTGCCGGCATGGGCAAACACGCTGGTGGCGGCGGCGCTCGCGGCCAGATCGAACGAGCCGTCGGCCCGGAACAACGGCGCGCCGGTCAAGGCAGGCGTTTTCACCCAGCGGTTCCTGTACCACTCCGCCTTGCCGTCCTTCAGGCGCACGCCATGGATCATGCCGCTACCGGCGAACCAGAATGGCGGGATGATGTCGGGCGTGTGCGGATTGTGGCCATTGCGGAAATAGCGGCCGGACAGCGCGGGCGGGATTGCACCGCGTACCCTGAGATCCGTTTGCGTCACTTCGGCGAAGGTCGGCTTGTACTGCCCCTGCAGATAGACCGGCAGGTCGGATGCATCCGCCGCATGGGCGGCATCCGTGAACAGGTCGGACGCCGCCGCCGAGATGGCGAAGGCCGACGTCAGTGCGAGCAGGTCGCGGCGGTTCAGCGTCACGTTAGGCGTCTCGCCGTGCTCGGTCTCGGGAATTCCGTGTTGGTCCGACATCTTGGGCTCCATAGGGGAAGTTGGCTACTTGGACATTGCTGGAGCGAAACAAATTACTCCAATGGATTGTTCGTATAGTTCGTTATTCGTTTCGTGAATTGGATTGTGGTATCCAGGCATATCCCCCTGCTGCTACTCTCCCTCGCTCAGCGGCTTTTATTTCCGCTGCTCTTACCCACTCATTGCCGCGCCACTGCATGACCAAAGGTTTGAGAGCGTGCTTCAGCCCGCTCGCATGTTCCCGATGTCGGACATTTGGTGAGCTTGATAGACAACAGGAAGTTTTTGACAGCTGAGGAAGTGTCGGAACGCTATCGCCGCAGCATCTCTCTTGGGACGCTGCGAAATTGGCGAGCCAAGAGGATTGGACCGGCGAACGTCAAGCTTGGCAAAGCCGTGTTGTACCCAATTGAGGAACTCGAGACGTGGGATCAAAGAATACAGTGGCGTGCCGGGCGTCAAAGCGATTCAGCATGAATGGCGGTGAGTAGGCGTGATTTGTGACGGAGGAACATCCAATACCGCCCCCAGAAGCCGCTCCTACGTGCTCGTAGACAGGGATTTCGCAATGCCTTTCAATAAGATAGCTTACTGGGAGAGGAAGTTCCACAACGATCCTGCTCGGCACCCTACCGACCATTGCGGATCACGGTTGGTCACGCTTCGATCCAATTTCCCCCTGAAATCACAGATTTGCGGGTTTGCCCAACCGTCGTGCGACGGTTGATAGATCGCAAATATAGCCAGCGACCTGCGAGGGCGTTGGCGCAGGACATGCGCCCTTCCCTGCCCCACAAACGCAGCGTCGATTCGCGTCACTGCACCCTTGACGAAACCTGTTGATTGCCGGAGGTATCGGCAATCGCCGCTCGCTGAAACGATATATTGCTCTCAGAAACCGCCCCACTTGCCCGCGATCGGAATGACTGAAATGGGGCCGGAGAACGAACCCGCTGCGCGGGAGGGCGCCCGCGGTTGAGGTAGAGATCAAGAACCGGTCGTCGCGCCTGCGTTGAGCGGGGTTCGGCAGGGGCAGAGCATCACAGGCTTCTTCAACAAGGAGCCTGACCATGCCTCATCCAGTTCTCGAAGCTTCGATCAGCCCGTTGCGCCAGCGACTGATCGACGACATGAACATGCGGCGTTTCTCACGAGAGACGCAGCGCAACTATCTCCGCGATATCGGACGCCTGACGACATTCCTTGGGCGATCACCAGACACAGTGACCACCGACGACCTGCGCCGGTTCCAGATCGAGCAGCAGGAGGACGGCGTTCCCGTGCCGACCATGAACAGCATCGTATCGGCGCTGCGCTTCTTCTTAACGCATACGGTTGATCGTCCCGATCTGGCGCGCAAGCTCGTTCGTCTGGCGCACCCGCGTAAGCTGCCTGTGGTGCTGAGCCGCGACGAGGTTGCCCGGCTGCTCAACGCTACCACGTGTCTCAAGCACCAGGCCGCACTGTCGGTCGCCTATGGGGCTGGTCTGCGCGTTGCCGAGGTGTCGATGCTGAAGGTCGCCGACGTTGACAGCGAGCGCATGCTGCTGCGCGTCGAGCGCGGCAAGGGCGGGCGATACCGCAACGCCATGCTGTCGCAAGACCTGCTCTTGTTGCTGCGCCAGTGGTGGAAGGTCGGACGCCAGCAGGGGGTGATGCATCGCGACGGCTGGCTGTTCCCGGGGCAGCATTCGATGAAGCCAATCAGCACGCGCCAGCTCTATCGCGTGGTCGTCGAGGCCGCGCAGGCGGCCGACATCGCCAAGCGGGTCGGGCCGCACACGCTGCGTCACAGCTTCGCCACCCTCTAACCATGCCTGCAGGCCTCCATATCCAGCAGACATGATGAATCAGATATTCTCGCCGGAATCCCTCGCGATTCCATCAGGTCAGATTATGCTCTAGTCGACCATTGAAGCTTTCCACGAAGCCATTCTGCATCGGCTTGCCCGGCGCGATGTAGTGCCATTCGACCTGCCGATCCTCCTGCCACGCCAGGATGGCATTCGAGGTCAGCTCGGTGCCATTGTCCGACACGATCATGCAGGGGTGGGATCCCCGCTTGGCCCAGAAAGGACGTACTCCAGCGCGGCAGCTCCGGGTGCGGCAAGGTCCGCTTTTGGAGGTCGGCCACCGCAGTTCTAACGACCTACATGAGGCGCATTGCAGACATTGCGGGCCTGACCGTCTACGCGCTGGGAAGTCTCTTCCCATCACATCTTGTGCGCCTCGATCAGCGCTCGCAGGTCGGTGGGTGGTTGCCGGTCACGACTCAGCGGGTCTGTGCCGCGAGCGTTTGCTGGAACGGTTGCAGCAGCGACTGCGCAACCGGAATGGAAAAGTAAGGCGCGTCGGCTGATCCTGGACGTGGTGAACTCTCCTTCGCTTAACGGCAGGCCAGAGCGGATGCCATGAATACCACCGGCACCATAACATGACGGTTCGCGCATTCATGTCAGGATGGATCAGCCCCTGACGGCATTTCAGCGAGCGTGCGACGCCTATCAGACTGAGGCGCCCACTCGTCAGTAGGCGTCGAAACAGCAAGCTCAGACGTGCGGCAGGCTCACCGCGAACGCGACCTCAACGCCGACGAGGGAATTCGGCGCACTTATGCCAGCCAGATATCCGCAGCAGCAGCCAAGCCAGCGCTCGGCCGCCATCCTCGTCGGTGTTGCTGGGTTACAACATAAAATTGCAATCACTACGTGAAACATGCGGCGCCATTTCCAATCTTAGAAGTCATTTGTATAGCTCATGCGGAAATAAGGGGCTTGCTATGAAATCCGTCCTGCTTGCAGTCGCCGCGCTGGTAGCGCTGTCGGGCGGCGCCTTTGCCGCCGACGTTGTGACTGAGCTTCCAGTCGCCGCGAGCTACAACTGGTCAGGTGCCTACCTCGGCGCCCAAGCAGGCTATGGGTGGGGCGACAGCAAATTCCATGACTCGGTTGATTCAAATCCATTCGACATTCGAGGTTTGGTTGGGGGCGTGACGGCCGGCTACAACTATCAATTCCAGCCGAGCTGGGTTGTGGGTGCCGAAGCTGATGTTTCCTATTCGGCGGTCAAAGGAAGCTTCGGTCCCGGCAACATTGGTCAACCCGATGGAAGTAGCTGGGGCTGCTTTCCCGGGGCCTGTGATACCAAAGTTCATTGGTACGGCACGGCACGGGCGCGGGTTGGTTATGCCATCGACAATTTGCTTATCTACGGCACGGGCGGCTTGGCCTTCGGCCAAGTCGAGTCGCAAATCGAGAACATCCCCGGCTGGTACGTGAAACACACCAATGTGGGTTGGGCTGCCGGCGCCGGTGCCGAATATGCGCTTGACGCTCATTGGACTACCAAGATCGAGTATATGCACATTGACCTTGGCTGGACGAACCATCCGGAGGCAATAAAAGCCAGCGCGAAGTTTGATGCCGTTCGCATCGGTCTGAACTACAAGTTCTGACCTGCTTTCACTATAGAAGCTTTTTGGCCCCGGCATAGTCCGGGTTGTTTTGGAGTAGCTCGGGAGGGATGATCCGGCGAGGATCAGTAGCCCCACTTCAATGTTCGCGGTCAGCAGGATTTGCACAGCGGTGCTCCACAGGAGACCCGGCGGAGTCGGGGACAGGACAGTTGGCCGGCGTGGAGTTCTCAGGAACGCAACACGTTCGAAATTCCTCTACAACGACGCTGCGCCCCTCGTTCTGCTACGCGTTCGCATCGGGGCGCTTCAGCT